>DATFFV010000103.1:0-34013 GCA_035249885.1 Gammaproteobacteria bacterium
GTCGAGGATTTGCTCTCTTTCTGCCAGCAGCTAGCGCAGCACGCCAAGCGCGGCTGAGCTTCGCAACGCGGTCGCCCCTCGCACTCAATGCCGCCCGAGGTGGCGCTCGAAGAACTTGACGATCACGTCGTAGCAGTCACGCGATTCCGGCACGTCCACGTTGTAAAAAAAGCCGTGGAACATGCCCTCCCAAACGTGCAGATCGGCCTCGACACCCTGCTTCACGAGCAGCGCATGCGTGTGCACAGCCGAGCTGAGCTCGAAACCGCGTGTGCCGGTCACGATCAGCGTCGGCGGAAACTTCGCGAGCACCTCGGGTGAGCTCGCGGGCGCGGCCAGCGGATCGTCGAGCCTCACGCCCGCGAGGTAGCCGAGCGGCGAGCGCGTGGGTGCACCGCCCGACACCCGTGCCGGAAGCAGCGGCGGAGACCGGCTTTCGCCGATCGCGGCGGTCGTGTACGCGGCATCGCCGCCGAAACCGTTCGCTGCGAGCGTCATGCCGGCGCAGAGCACGCCGATCGCTCCGGGCGACGGCAACGAATGCTGCTGGAACCAGGCCACGGCCATGCCCGCGAGCATGCCGCCCGCCGAGCAACCGTAGAGACCGATGTTCTCGGCGCGATAAATCTCGAGTAGCTCGCGATAGGCCGCCGCGACGTCCTCGCTGGCTGCGGGGAACTTGTGCTCCGGCCCTTGGCGATAATCGAGGCTCACGACGCGAATACGCCCGAGCGCCGCGACGGGAATCGACTCGAGCTCGGCGCACCCCGGCCAACAGCCCGAGAAGCCGCCGCCGTGGAGATTGACGAGCACGCGGTCGCGATTGCGCTCGGCGATTCCGTCCTTCGGCACGTAGTCGTACGCGCGCACGCCGCCGATCGTCACCTCGCGCCGCTCGACAGCGAACACCTCGCGTTGGCGCGCGAGATAGCCCGCCAAGAGGGGCGGCACACCGCCGTCCTGCACGAGCAGCTCGGGCCGCAGCATGTTCTGCAGGTGCTCCGTGACGTATGCCTGCCCTTCGGCACTCAAGAACGCGGACATGGGCACGGCGTGCGCCGGCACGTGCACGGTGCCGTCGTCATCGATCGCGACACCGGCCGGGCGTTCGCCGCCGTCCTGCGCGGAAACCTGTCCCGCCACGACGAGCACGGCCGTCGCGTAGTGGAGCCCGAGCCGCGCGAAGCCGCGGCGCTCGACTGCGATTCGCATATGATCCCCCTGAGAAAAATCCCCGCTGCTCGACTCTAGCCGTTTCCGCACTCGACCGCACACGAGCGCGGCTCGGTCACCGTGCCCGCCGTTCGACGGAGCGGCCCTCGCCCACTCCGAGCTCGAGATGCTCGACGCGTCCGGCCCGCGAGTACTCGAGCCGGTGTGCACACGTGCGCAGGTCGACCTGTAGGCGCGCGTGCTCGCCGCCGCGCCGCCAGCGCAAGTCGAGCGAGTCGGCCGCCGACTTGGCCGCCTCGAACGTGCCTTGAAACGCCGCGTGCGTGTTGCGCAGGCGAATGAGCTCGAGCAGACGCCGGACGACCGGCCGCGCGAGCGCGCGTTCGACCTCCGCGCCCGAGTAGTAATGCCGGTTGATGTCGCGGCCGACGCGAGTTCGCGCCAGCAACTCCATGTCGTTACCGCCCGCGAGTAGACCCACGTAGTAGACCTGCGGCACGCCGGGCAGGAAGAACTGAATGGCCCGGGCGAGCAAGTACTTCCGCTCGTCGCGGCCGAGCGCGTCGAAGAACGTGCAGTTCACCTGGTAGAGGTCGAGATTCGCGGCCGCGGCCCCCGTGGCGCGCGCGGCCTCGCCGTTGCTGTTGCTGTCGATCTGCGCGACGAGCCGCGCGAGCTCGGCGTCCGACACGAGGCCGGGATTGCCGGCGCGATCGCGATCGTCGGCCGCGATGTCGATGACGCCGATGCCGTCGTGCGTATCGAGCACCGTGACGGCGTTGCGCGGCCGCACCTCGATCCACCGGTGCAACGCGCCGGCGTCACCGCTGACGAACGCGTGCAGCACGAGCGGCGGCAAGGCGAAGTCGTAGACCCAGTCGACCGCAGCCGCGATCTCGATCTGTTTCCGGTAGTGCGAGTGGACCTCGACGAGCACCTCGAGGCCGTGCCGCTTCGCGCGCTCGGCGAACGAGCGGATGAACTCGAACGTCTCGTCGAGCATGAAGCAGCTCGTGCCGCGTTTCTTGACGGCGTAGCCGACGGCATCGAGGCGAACCATCGTGACGCCGTTCGCGGCCAACGTGCCGAGAATGCTCTCGAGATACTCGACCCCGCGCGCATGGCTCACGTCGATGTCGACCTGCTCGGCCGTGAACGTGGTCCAGAGCAAGCGCCGCGAGCCGTCGGCGAGCGACACCGACGTGAACGGCAAGCCGGGCCGCGGCCGGTAGATCGTGAGCAGCTCCTCGGCCGTCGCGCCACCCGGGAACACGCGGTCGAACGTCAGGAACATGCCGGCGTGGCGGCTGCGCGTTCCTTGCGCGACGAAGTCGAGGAATTGCGGCGAGCGGCTCGAGACGTGGTTCACGATGACGTCGGCCATGACATCCGTGGCTCGCGCGAGCGCCGCGACGTCGCTCCACGAGCCGAGGCGCGCATCGACCTGGCCATGATCGATGGGGTCGAAGCCGGCGTCGGCGCCGTCGATGGGCTCGAAGAACGGCAGCACGTGCACGCCGCCGAAGAGGCCCGCGAACGGCCCTTCGAGCAGCTCGCGCAAGCCCGGCAGCGTGCCGCCGAGCCGGTCCGCGTACGCGACGAGCTGGACGCGATTCTTCATCGCGCGGGCTTGGGGTGCGCGGCCACGTCGCCGTAGTCGTCACGATCCGACGCCTCGAGGCGGCCGAGCGCGGGGCGGAACCACCAGTTGCCGAGCAGGCCCGCGAACAGCGCGAGCGCGAAGCCCGTCGCGAGCACGAAGCCGGCGCGCGTGGTGCCGTACGCGTCGCTGACGGCGGCCATCGCGAGCGGGCCAAGCGCGGCGGCCAAGGCCGTGAAGAACAAAATGACGCCGGCCGCGGCGCCGTGCTGCGACTTCGGGAAGCAGCTGATCCCCTTCGAGTTCAGCGTCGGATACATGATCGACATGAAGAGGCCCGACAGCGGCAGCAGCCATCCGGCGCTGTCGACGCCGAGCACGAGCGAACCGGCGAAACACAGCAGGATCGCGAGGCCGCACACGTTCAGAGCGGCGGTCCACTCGAGCCGCGCAAGCAACCAGGCGCCGAGAAATCGGCCGATGGCGCGCAGGACGAAGAAGATTGTCAACGCGTACGCGGGCAGCCATGCGAGCGAGCCTTGGTAGCCGAGCAGGTACGTCGGCATCCACACGTAGATCGCCACCTCGACGGCGACGTACAGAACCACGAGCGCGGAGACTCCAAGCGCGAGCGGATCCCGCATCACGACGAGCATTTGCTCGAGATTCGCTCGCTCGGTCGCGGTCGTCGTGCGCGGATATCGGACGCGGCTCGCGATCGCGACGAGGACGACGCAGATGGCCGCCGCGATGCCATAGAGCCATTTCCACGATACGCCGGCGGTCACGAGCGTGGCGACGATCGCGGGGCCGGCGATAGCGCCGACGGCGAAAAACCCCTCGACCGTGTTCATGATGCGCGTGTGCGAAGTCGTGGACGCGGAGACGTCGCCGATCAGTGCGAGCGCGCCGGTCTTGAACACGCTGATGCCCAAACCCGAGAGCGCGAGCAGCATGACGAACGCGCCGAAGCTGTCGCTGAGCGCAAAGATCAGCGACGCAACGCCGTAGAGCGCGAGGCCGAGCACGATCGTGCGTTGGCGCCCGATGCGGTCCGCGAGGAAGCCGAGCAGCAGAGCGCCCGCCGCGATGCCGGCCATCGTCGCGTACTGGAACGCGGACGCCGCCGTCATGCTGAGCGCAAGCTCCTCGATGACCTCGGGGATCACGCTACCCACGGCGTCCGTGGTCATCGCGAACGTGAAGAACATGAGGCACGTGAGCCAGCGGATCAGGCGGGCGTTGCTGGCTTCGTCGAGCGCGCGAGCGGACATCGTTCCCCCGGGCGCTGGCTACACGGCGCTCAGGCGAAGTAGACCGTTTTTAGCTCGAAGTACGGATCAAGCCCCTCGATGCCGCCCTCGCGTCCCGTACCCGACTGCTTGAAGCCGCCGAACGGCATCGTCGGATCGACGATGAGCCCGTTGACGGTCACGCTGCCGGAACGTACACGGCGCGCGATCGCGTAACCGCGCTCGGGATCCTGCGTGTAGACGGCGCCGTGCAAGCCGTAAACGGTGTCGTTGGCCTTCTCCACGGCGTCATCGACGTCCTTGTAGGTGATGAACGACACCACGGGCCCGAAGATCTCCTCACGCGCGATCGTCATCGACTGCTGCACGTCCGTGAACACCGTCGGCTCGACGTACCAGCCGCGGTCGAAACCCTTGGGCCGACCGCCGCCGAGCGCGAGCTTGGCGCCTTCCTCTTTCCCCTTCGCGATGTAGCCCTGCACACGCGTGAGCTGCCGCTGCATCGCGAGCGGACCCATCTGCGTCGCGGGCTCCATGGGATCGCCGACCTTGACGCCTTTGATCGCGCCGACGTACGCGTCGAGCACTTCCTGCTTGCGCGACTCCGGCACGAGCACGCGCGTCAGCGAGAAGCAGACCTGGCCCGTGATCGGCATCGAGAACGGCACGAGGCTCGGCAGCACCTTCGAAATGTCGGCGTCCTCCATGACGAGCGCCGCCGACTTGCCGCCGAGCTCGAAGCTCGCGCGCGCAAGCCGCTCGGCCGCGACGGCCGCGATGTGCTTGCCGGCAGCCGTGCTGCCCGTGAAGCTGATCTTGTCGATGCCGGCGTGACGGATCAGATAGTCGCCGGTCTCGCGGCCCGCCGGGATCACGTTGAACACGCCGGGCGGTAGCCCCGCGGCCTCGATGCACTCGGCGAGGATGTACGCGTCGGCCGGCGTCTCGGGCGCGGGCTTCGCTACGATCGTGCAGCCCGCGGCGAGACCCGCCGCGACCTTGTAGCAGAGCAGCACGAGCGGCGCGTTCCACGGCGTGATCGCCGCGACGACACCGACGGGCTCCTTGACGACGCGTACGCGCTCGCCGTGACCGCCGGTCCGCTCGTCGACGAGCGGGTATGACTGGATCAAGTTGCCGTAGTACTCGAAGAGCTGCCCCGGCTGGCTCGAGAGATAGCGCGTGAGGCTGATCGGCGCGCCGACTTGCGTGGTCCACGTTGTCGCGAGCTCGGGCAAGCGCGCCTTCAAGAGCTCGGCAACCTTGAGCAACGCTACCCCACGTTCTTGCGGTGTCATGCGCGGCCACGGACCGGAATCGAACGCCCGGCGCGCCGCGGCGACGGCTTTGTCGACGTCGGCCGGCGAGGCCTCGGCGAATCGCATGACGACTTGCTCGGTGACCGGCGAGATCACCTCGAGCTTGTTTTTGCCCGCGGGCTTCTCCCATTTGCCGCCGATGAAGAAGGCGTCGGGCGATTTGACCGGCAGGCCGGCCGTGGTTTGCGGTAATGCGCTCATGGCGAGCTCCCTTTTTTGGTGTGGGGTTGCCTCGCACGTTACTCCGAGGCGCGGCCGCCGAAAAGCCTGTCGCGGGTCGCCAACGCCGAGGCGTCGTGCCTGAGCGTCGTCAGGATATTTCCGAACGGGATATTTCTGTAGTATCGGCGCGTCGCTCCAGTTGCGTTGAAGTGAGGGGGAGTCGGCGATGAGCTGGGAGAAGAACAACAGAGCACATGCCTGCCTGTGCGTCTTCGAGAAATGGCATCACAAAAAACGCGACGTGCCGTTCGTCGCGACCGGCGAGTGGACGACGGATTTTCTGATCAAGTCGGCGGCCGGTGAATCCGCCGCCATGCGAAGCAAGAAGGCGAGAGCGCATGCCGAGTTGCTCGACGGGGCCTTCTCGGGCCTCTACCGCGCCAAGTACGAGACCAATTTCGATCGCGATACTGCGATCGAGCAGATGCTCGCGGTCCTCAAGAACAAGACCATGAAGCTCAAGGACCTCGGCGATCCCGTCGACCAGGCGTACCAATTCATTGGTGAGCTCTGATGGCTCTTTCGCTCAGAGCTGGCCTGGTCTTAGCGCTGGCCTTCGGCGTCGTCGATGCACGCGTGCAGGATCCCGTCCACCTGTTGTTGGACGTCTTCCCGGCCGCGGACCCCTGTCCGCGTCTCGAGCCGCTGCCTGCGGAAGCCTGCCGCGAGATCCTCGATGCCGCGGTCGACTCCACGGCGGACTCGCCCGTCGATCTCGAGGCGCTCGAGACGGCGCTCGCCGACGAGCTCACGAAACCGGACTTCTTGAACTCCGCGCTCGCGAAGGCGTTCGGCGGCGAAGTACCTCTCGGGCTCGAATTCAAAGAGCTCGACGGCGAGAACGGCGAGCCGGCGCTCGCTCTGTCCTATGCGATCGACTACGACCTCGCGAGCAAAGGCGTCACGGCCGACGGCGCCTGGAACCGTCGTTACGCGCTCACGTTCAATGCGACCGGAACCTATACGCAAGACCCGCTCGAGAATCCGCGCGATTTCCTGGACACGAAGCTGACCGCGTCCGGCGCAAGGTCCACTCGAATCCCCGAGCAAAGCCTCGAGTTCGGTGCGCAGCTCACCGAGGCGGCGGTTCGCAACGTCGCGTGCGAGGGGGAGACCTCTCCGGAGTGCGAGGGCGCAGCCGACGAGGTTTTCGCTCTATTCGACAGCACGATGAGCTTCCTCAAAGCCTTCCGCTATCAGGAGTTCGGCCTCGATGCCGGCCTCGAGAGCGACCAGGAGTTCGACGCCAAACAACGGAAGTTCAGCGCCTTCTTCTTCTCGCAGTACGAGAGCTGGGGAAGCGATTCGCTACTCGATACCCTCAACGTGACGCCCGCGTTTCGCGTCGGACTCGACAGCATCTCGCCGAACAGCCTCACGCCACGGGCGCTCGCCGGCGACGACTCCTCGTACATGCGGTTCTCGGGCGAAGTATCGCTCTGGATACCGCTTGGCGCTCGCGTGCCCCTCGCGCTGACGTTCAACTATCGGCACTTCCGCGAGATCAGCCCGTCGGATGTCGTCAAGAATGCGAACCTTGACTCGTACGACATCAGAACGCTGAGCCTCACGGGCACAAACGGCTTGTTCGTCACGTATTCCTCGGGTCGTCTCCCGCTCGACCAGCAAGGTGACGACGTCGTCGAGCTCGGCTGGAAAACCTACTTCTGACGGTCCGCCCGGTCCTACCGATTGCCGATCTCGCGTCGGCCGGCCGCGTCCGCGGCGTGGGACGGCGGACCGTACTGGTATCGTACGCGAATGGGTGACATTGGATCGGCGTTCGCCGAGGCCGCTCGTTTGATCGTCGCGGCCGACAGAACACTGTACGGCATCGTCCTACTGAGCCTCGAAGTGGGACTCACCGCGGTCGCTGCAGCGACCGCCATCTGCCTGCCGCTTGGCGCCGCGCTTGCGATCCGTCGTTTTCCGGGACGGCAAGTGTTGCTCGTGACCTTGAATGCGCTCATGGGCCTTCCACCCGTCGTCGTCGGGTTGCTGGTATACCTGTTGCTGTCGCGAGCGGGCCCGCTCGGCGAGCTCGGGCTTCTGTTCACGCCTTTGGCGATGGTCATCGCTCAGGCGATACTCGTGACGCCGATCATCGCCGGGCTGTCGCGCCAGGTGCTCGAGGATGCTTGGCACGAATACGAAGAACAGTTGCGCTCGCTCGGCGCGACAGCTTCGACTGCAGCGGCAACCCTGGTTTGGGACACGCGCTATTCGCTCGTCACGGTCGTGTTGGCAGGATTCGGCCGCGCGGCCGCCGAAGTCGGCGCTGTCATGATCGTTGGCGGCAACATCGACGGCGTGACTCGTGTGATGACGACGGCGATCTCGCTCGAAACGAGCAAGGGCGACCTGCCCCTCGCTTTGGGGCTCGGCATAATCCTCGTCGCCGTGGTGTTCGTCATCAATGCGGCGGCGCAGGTCATCAAGTCGGGGGCAATCCGCCGCTATGGATAGACCGCCGTGCTCCCGCTAATCCTCGAGGACGTCTCTTTCATAGTCGGCGGGCGCGCGATCATCGACCGCGTGTCGTGCGAGTTCACGCCGGGACCGCGAACGGTGATCCTAGGTCCGAACGGCTCGGGCAAGAGCGTGCTGATGCGCTTGTGCCACGGTCTCCTGACGCCGACGTCGGGGCGCATGGCCTGGCGCGGCAGCCGCGATGAACGCCGGCCGCGCGCTCAAGCGATGGTGTTTCAGAGGCCCGTGATGCTGCGTCGCGCGGCTCTTCACAACGTGACCTACGGGCTCAAGCTCGCCGGAGTGCCGCGAGGCGAGCGTGACCGGCGCGCGCGCGAGGTTCTCGACGCCGTTGGGCTCACCCTAGCCGCGAAACATCCCGCACGCGTGCTGTCGGGCGGCGAGCAGCAGAAGCTCGCACTCGCGCGTGCGTGGGCGCTCACGCCCGAGGTGCTGTTCCTCGACGAGCCCACGGCGAACCTCGATCCCGGCGCCTCGCGCGAGGTCGAGCGTATCGTCGAGCAGATCCACGCGAGCGGGACCAAGATCGTGATGACGACGCATAATCTCGGCCAGGCCCGTCGACTCGCCGACGAAATCCTGTTCATCAGCGGCGGTCGCCTAACGGATCACGCGCCGGTGGAGCGCTTCTTCGCCCAGCCGTCGACGGCGGAAGCTGCCGCGTTCATCAAGGGAGAACTGCCATGGAGTTGAGGACGGCCTGCGCGCGAATCGCTGTTTTGCTTGTCGCGCTGGCCTGCACGCCGAGCGCACTCGCGCAACGGTTCATCACGGTCGCATCGACCACGTCGACCGAGCAGTCGGGGCTGTTCAAGCATTTGCTGCCGATCTTCGAGCAAGAGACCGGCATCGAGGTGCGCGTCGTGGCACTCGGCACGGGCCAGGCGCTCGACCTCGCGCGCCGCGGCGATGCCGACGTCGTGTTCGTGCACGCGAAGTCGGCTGAGGAAGAATTCCTGCGCGAGGGCCACGGCGTGCGCCGCTACCCGGTCATGTACAACGACTTCGTCATCGTTGGACCGAGAGCGGACCCGGCGGGAATCGTGGGCGGAGTCGACACGCTCGACGCGTTCCGCAAGATCAAGGAGGCTGGTGCATCGTTCGTCTCGCGCGGCGACCGCAGCGGCACGCACATCGCCGAGGTCAACTTCTGGACCATGGCGGGCGTCGATATCGCCATGGAAAAAGGCCCGTGGTATCGCGAGACCGGCCAAGGCATGGGCCCCGCGCTGAACACCGCCTCATCGATGAACGCGTATCTCTTGGCCGATCGGGCAACGTGGCTCGCGTTCCGGAATCGCGGCGAGCTCGCGATCCTCGTCGAAGGCGATAAGCGCCTCATGAACCAGTACGGCGTCATGCTCGTGAATCCTGAAAGACATCCCAGCGTGAAACGCACCGAGGGCCAAGCCTTCATCGATTGGCTCGTTTCGCCGGAAGGACAGGCAGCGATTGCCGAATACAAGATAGAAGGCGAGCAGCTGTTCTTTCCGAACGCGGGCGAGCTGGGAGCCTAAACTGGATCGGCGCGCGGAGCTGCCGATTCGGCGAGTCTCGGGCGATGGCGTCGCTAGCACAATCCTCACGGCTTCTTGCGCGCCGGCGTGGCCAACGCAAGCAACCTTCGGCCGTCGAACGCCCTGCTGGCTCGACCATATTCGTCCAGCACCTTTTTCCCTTCCATCTTCCACGAGACCTGCTACGTCAATGACTGCCTCTCGAGATCCAACCGGTGCTCGATGGTCGCTGTAGCGCGCTTACCGTTGTGAACGAAGCTGTGGCGAGTTACTCGTTTGAAAGGCCGCGGGCCTGTGAACGCGATTGCGTTGAGTACGTCGAGCACTAAGCATCCGTCGGGCGCGACGTGCGTGCGGAAGTTGCGCAGACAAGCCCGAATCTCTGTGTTGGTGCGGTTATACGAGAGCGTCGTGCCAAGACAAAGGAGCATGTCGAATCGGCGCCGAACTCGAAACGACTTCATGTCTCCGACGACATATTGGCCACTCGGGTCTTTTGACCGCGCCGCTGCAACGAACTTCGAATTGGCATCGACGCCGACGGGATACGCGCCACTTCGACGCAGCAAGCGGCACAAGGACCCGGTCGCACAACCGACGTCCAGTATGTGCGGCCCGAAACGCCGCGCGAGGCGCCTGATGAATCGAGCTCGCGCGGGCGGCTCCGCGAAAACCGTATCCCACAGGTGGGGATCGTCTGAAAGGAGGGTCACGACGCGGCGTCCGGCGCGGGGAGAACGCTCGCAATCGACCAATCCGCAAAGCCGCTCCCAAAGACGGTGACGGGAATGGTGAGAAGGGAATGCTCGACGAGCAACGCCTGCGCACTGCACTGCATCGCCACGAAATAGCCGCCCGCTGCCGGCAGCGTGGAGATCCGGGTATCCCGCGCGCGCGCCATGAGCTCCCGACGTCTCGTCGACATGTCGCGCAGCAGCCGCTGCGGAAACTGCCTGTATTTGGTGAGAAGCTCGTGCGCGAGTGCCAGCTTGGGCTTGGCAGGAGCCAAACTCCGAAAGGTGGCGGAGTACGTTGCAAGATCTCTGCGCGGTACCAATGCGACGCCAAATACGCGCTCGTGAAGCCAGCCCTTGGAGAGGGAGTCGAGCAACAACACCTGATCCGTGGCCAGCAGACGGTTCGTCCCAGAATCCAGGGGCGCCCCGAAGCCATAGACGCCATCAAGAATGATCCGCCGTGCTGGGTCGTCGCGCAGCCAGTCGCGGGCCGCGGCGACTTCTAGCTCGGTCCATGATCGACCGTGCAGCTTGAGTGGTTGCGGAAGCAGCACCACGAGCGCGCTCGCTTGAGCGGCCGTCCTCAAGACCTCGGCGACCTCGAACTGGGGAAACGTCGCAAACCCAACCGGCCGCAAGCGGGCCTGTGAAGCAAGGCGCCAATAGACCGGGTAGACGTCCGTCGGAACGGCGACACCCGCGCCTCTCCGAGCAAGCGACTCGAAGATGATTTCGAGCGCCTGGCGAACGCCTTCGCAGACTAGCGCCGTCGGCGACAGGCTTGGATCGACCCCGTACGTCTCGCACCAGAGTCGAGCCAAGTCACAGCGATGGACGTCTGGAGCGTTCGCCGCAAGCTCCGGCATGGGCCTGATCGCGGAGTAGGCAACCGAGATTCGTGTTTCGCAGAAGCAAGACGCGTTCGGCACTTCGACGCGCGACGTCTGGCTCCACCGCAAGAATTCGCCGAAATCCATCATGCGGCTCTAGTGATCGCAGGCTGCGGAGCAAAGCTCGAGCTTGCTCCGGCGGTCCTCGAGCGAAGCGAGACAAGCGCCGTCGGACATGACGTTCCAGCTTCGCGCTATTCCGGTGGATCGCTCCCAAAAGAGGCTCGGCTCGGTATAGGCGGCCACTCGAATGCATCGGCCTCCCGTTACGCCCCTGAAAATGGGCGCGCCCCACGGCAGCCGATCAACCACCTCGAATCCGCAATGCCCTGCCCAATCGGCAACGATCGACAACGAAACTTGGTTCTTTGCGCTCCAGGCATTCGTGCTACGCGAATGGTAGACCGACTCCTCGCTCGTGGAGACGTAGAGCTCTTTGAAGCACACGTCATCGACGCCCAACGACGCCGCCCAACCAACGTAGTTTTGGATGTCGCCGACCGACTCCACTCCTCCCCGCTGGAGCACGCATATCAACCGCAGCCTCATCCCACTCAGGCGATCTCGATTGGCCGCGCACAGCTGCATCAACGCGGGTGTTTCGGTCTCGAGGTTCATGAGCTTCGCGTTGATGGCCTCCTCGTGATGATGACGAGACACCGCGAGCACGGACAACCCGGCCTCGCACAGTTCGCCGAGCTGTGTGGCGGCTGCAGCGGCCGGCGCCGACGCGAAGCGAACTCCGTTCGTGATGAGCACAACCTTGTCGAAATCTTTGTTGCAGGCATTCACGAGCTCCAAGAGCCGGGCGTGAGGAAGCAACGTAGGCTCGCCGCCGCCGGTAATGACGGCGCGCTCGGCCCCGCGACGCCGGGCGAGGTCGATCCAGGCCCGCGCGCCCTTCATTTCGAATCGTCCCTGCTCTTGATCCGTGGAAACCGAGGCCTCCGAAAAACAAAAAGGGCACGCCGCCTGGCATCCGCGTGCGATCGGCAAGAACGAAAGCGATCGCGGTCGAAGATCGGCATAGGCGGCAAACGAGCTCGCATGTAGCTCCAGGGACCTCGCCATCGCCTCTTCGAGGCCCAATGCCGACCCGAGCTTGCCCAGTGGGTCCACGCGGAACACGCCGGCGATCGGCAGGTCGGGCGACGGCCACAGCAGTCCGATTCCGGTTCGCGGGTTGGGGACAACGCTGGCGCGGGAAACGGACGTCTGCAGCACGAGCAACTCGTCACCCGGGATACGCAACTTGTCGCGGAGCTTGGAAGCCTTCGCGACTCCAACTGCGAGGTCCGGCGCGGTCAAAAGATACGATTCGTTCGGGTATCGGCTCTCCGGGATGCCGCCTTTACGGTATCGCCGGGTGTACTTGTCGAAGCCCCGTGCGAAGTTCGACAGGGACGTTACGTGATAGAGCGGTTCCGACGCGGTCGTCATAGAGCGCTATCCCCTTCGCCTCAGGTCGCCACTAAGTGGGTTGCACCCACTAAGTAATTGGCATAGTCCCACTAACGAGCTAGCATGTCAATATGAAAGCCACCACACCTCGCAAGTCCGGCGACAAACAAGCCCGGGAGCCTCTCGACTTCGAGCGCCCCCTGAGCACCGTCGATGTCGTCATCTTCGCTGTTCGGGGCTCGGCCCTCCAGGTGCTCCTGGTGCGTCGTCCATCCGACGTAAGCGACCCATATCCCGGGCTCTGGGCGCTCCCCGGCGGCTTTGTCGACATTGCGCGTGACCGTGACCTCGAAGCATGCGCGTTGCGGAAGCTGCGTGAGAAAACCGGGGTCGACGCGCCCTACCTTGAGCAACTTGGGAGCTGGGGTGATTCCGCGCGCGATCCGCGCGGGTGGTCTGCGACGCACGTTTACTTTTCGTTGGTCGCGCCCGACGCCGTCGGCCTAACGGCGGGAGGAAACGCCACGGACACGCGTTGGTTCACAATTGAGGGTGATCTAGTCGAGGAGACGCTGGCCTTTGACCATGCGTCGCTGCTCAAAGCCGCTGTGAGCCGGCTGCGTTCCAAGGTCGAATACACCTCGCTGCCCGCGTTTCTGCTGCCTCAGGAATTTACGCTCACTGAGTTGCAGCGGACCTACGAAGCCATTCTGGACAGAACCCTGGAGAAGAAGGCGTTTCGCACGCGGCTCCTGACCGCCGATGTGCTCTATCCCGTACCCCGAAGGAAGGGCGGCGCGAACCGCCCTGCCCAGTTGTATCGACTCAGACGTCGGCGGCAACCGCATCTCTTCGCAAGGCCCTTTGGCTCCGCCCCGGGCGTGAGTTAGTCACCGTTGGGCGATCCCTCCGCGGAGGGGTTCTTGCACTCTATTGGTGCAAAATCCCTCACGTGAGGGGCCGACATCACCCGAAACCAACCAGCGGGTTAGTCCGCCAGTCCAATTGCAAATGCCAAAGCGATATTGAGTCGCGGAATGTCTTGTTCATCGCGTATCGAGCTGGGAGACCGCTTCGATCCACCTCATCGCTTCGAGCTCGCTGGACCGATCGAGACCGGCGACCGCCTTTGCCACGCGCCGGCGCACGCCGCCAGATCATCGCGCGTGTTGATGTTCGCGAACGCCTCGGGGCCTTCGAATAGCACTTTGCGCGCGCCCAGCCTCTCGAGCATTTGCCACGTCGGCGGGTGCGCGCCGTCGGCTAACGCTTCGCGAACCGCCGGCAGCGCCGTGACCGGCCACAATGCACAGAGCGGCTGACGACCGTCGCGGGTTTCGGCCATCGCGGCCGTGCCTTCGGCACGCTCCAGCAGGCGCACGTAGAGATCGTCCGGCAACAGCGGCGCATCGCACGGGCTCACTGCGAGCGTGTGCGCGCCCTGCGCTTCGGCCCAGATGAGTCCCGCCTTCACGCCCGCGAGCGGTCCCAGGGCATCGCCCGCGGCGTCGTAAAGGGTCGGAAACCCCAGCGCTTTCGCCACGGCCTCTGCCTCGGTGCCCGCACGCACGTTGATGCCCACGTTTACGCACACGCTGCGCAGCCGCTCCGCCGCCCACTCGAGCAGCGGCCGGCCCTCGAGCAGCGCAACGGCTTTTTCGCCGCCGAAGCGAACGGAGCGACCGCCCGCCAGCACGAGGCCCACGACCGAAGGCGCGCTCACGCGGGCCACGGTCGCGCGAGCTTGTCGACGAGATCGGCAATCCCTTCGATGTCGTCGAGATCGGCCGCGGGCAACGACAGATTCGCCCGCGGCAAATCGCTCGCGATCGCCACGATGTTCGGATCGTTGAGATACAGCAGCGGCTTGCCGACGGCTTCGCGATGCACTTCGAGCTTCGCGTGGTTCTCGGTCTTGAACCCTTCGACGATCACGAGATCGACGGGCGAGAGGCGCGGCACGAGCTCGCGCAGAGTCGGCTCGCGCTCTTCGCGCAGCTCGTGCATCAACGCCCAGCGCCGCGCGCTCGAAATGAGCACCTCGTGCGCGCCGGCCAGCCGATGCGTGTGGGAATCCTTGCCGGGCTGATCGACGTCGAACTCGTGATGCGCGTGCTTCAGCGTAGATACGGTGCGGCCGCGCGCGATCAAGGCCGGGAGGAGCTTCGCGAGCAACGTGGTCTTGCCGCTGCCGCTCCAGCCCGCGAGCCCGATCAGCCGCACGTTAGCCCGTCGCCGTCGCCGGCTCGCGAGCTCGTTCGACGCGCGCCGCGCAATACTTGAACTCCGGAATCTTGCCGAACGGATCGAGCTTCGGATTCGTCAGGCGATTCGCGGGGCTCTCGGCGAAGCAGAACGGCATGAACACGGAGCCTTCCGCGACTTCACGGTCGGCGCGCAAGATGGCCTCGAGCTCGCCGCGCCGCGTCGCGACCGTGATCCGGTCGCCCTGATGCAGCCCGCGCTGCTGCATGTCGCGCGGGTTCATCGCGGCGATGCCGACGGGCTCGATGGCGTCGAGCACGCCCGCGCGGCGCGTCATCGCGCCCGTGTGCCAGTGCTCGAGCAGCCGGCCCGTGGTCAGCACCAACGGATACTCGGCGTCCGGCAGCTCGTCGGGCGGCAGCAAATCCGCGGGCACGATCTTCGCGCGGCCGTCGGCCGTCGGAAAGCCTTCCGCGAACGCGATTTGCTCGCCGGGTAAGTCCGGCGCCTTCGACGGATAGATCACCGAGTCTTCGCGGTCGATGCGTTCCCAAGAGATGTTCCGCAGCGACGGCATCGTCGAGGCCATCTCGGTGTAGACATCGGAGACGTGCTCGTACTTCCAGTCGAGGCCGATGCGCCGCGCGAGCTCGACGATGAGCTCCCAGTCCTGGCGCGCGTCGCCGGGCAGATCGAGCGCCGGGCGGCCCATCTGAATCTGGCGGTTCGTGTTCGTGTATGTGCCTAGCTTCTCGGCGTGCGCGGATGCCGGCAGCACGACGTCGGCGTACCACGCCGTCTCCGTGAGAAAAATATCCTGCACGACGAGGTGATCGAGTTTGGCCAGCGCCGCGCGCGCGTGGTCTTGATCGGGATCGGACATCGCGGGGTTCTCGCCCATGATATACATGCCCGCGATCTCACCTTCGTGCACGGCGTCCATGATCTCGACGACGGTGAGGCCGCGCTTGGGATCGAGCGTCTGGCCCCAAAAATTCTCGTACCAGCCGCGGATGTCGAGCTTCTCGACCGACTTGTAGTCCGGGAAGTACATCGGGATCAGGCCCGCGTCGGACGCGCCCTGCACGTTGTTCTGCCCGCGCAGCGGATGCAGGCCCGTGCCGGGCCTGCCGATCTGGCCCGTGATCAGCGCGAGCGCGATCAAGCAGCGGCTGTTGTCGGTGCCGTGCGTGTGCTGCGAGATGCCCATGCCCCAGAAGATGATCGACGCTTTCGACGTCGCGTAGATCCGCGCGACGTCGCGCAGTACGCTCGCTTTGATGCCGACGACGTCGGCCATGGCTTCGGGCGAGAAATTTTTCACCTTGGCCTTGAGCGCCTCGAATCCCGTGACGTGGTCGCGAATGTAGTTTTCGTCGTAGAGCTTCTCGTCGACGATCGTGTGCAGCAGCGAGTTCAGCAGCGCCACGTCGCTGCCGGCTTTGAACCGTAGCGCGTGCGTCGCGTGGCGCATCAAGTCCTGGCCGCGCGGATCGATGACGATGAGCTTTGCGCCGCGTTTCGCGGCTTGCTTGAAGAAGGTAGCCGCGACCGGGTGGTTCACCGTCGGCCGCGCGCCGATGACGACGATGCACTCGGCGTCCATGGCTGCGTTGAACGGCGCCGACACGGCCCCCGAGCCGATGCCTTCCATGAGTGCCGCCACGGACGAGGCGTGGCACAGCCGCGTGCAGTGATCGACGTTGTTCGTCTCGAAACCCGTGCGCACGAGCTTCTGGAATAGGTAGGCCTCTTCGTTCGAGCCCTTCGCCGAGCCGAACCCGGACAAAGCCTTGCCGCCGCGCGCGTCGAGAATCTTTCTCAAGCCGGCGGCGGCACGCGTCAGCGCTTCCTCCCAAGTGGCTTCGCGGAAAACACTGAGACGGTCGGCGTAGAGCCTGATCGAGTCCTCGAGCTTCGGCGCGTCGTCGCGGCGGATCAGCGGCTTAACGAGGCGCTCGGGCGAGGCGACATAGTCGAAGCCAAAGCGGCCCTTGACGCAGAGCCGATTCTCGTTCGCGTAGCCGTTGCGGCCGTCGACCTGCACGACGCGGTTGTCCTTCACGGCCACGGCCGTCTGACAGCCGACGCCGCAGAACGGACATAGCGTGTTGACGACGTTGTCGAACTTCTGCACGGCGCGCTTCGTGGCCGTCTTGTCCATCAAAGACTTCTCGTAGAGCGCGCCGGTCGGACACGCCTGGACACACTCGCCGCACGTGACGCAAGTCGAGAGCCCCATCGGGTCGTGGATGTCGAACACCGGCACGGAGTGACTGCCGCGCAGCCCCATGCCGATGACGTCGTTGACTTGGACCTCACGGCACGCGCGCACGCATGCGCCGCACGCGATGCACGCATCGAGGTTCACCGCGATCGCGGGGTTGGAAACGTCGAGCTCGGCCGGCTCATGACCGTTGCCGAACTTCGACGCATAGCGCTTGCTGCCGGCGATGCCCATCGACGACGCCCATTCCCAGAACGGCGCCTCGTTGTCGGGGCCTTTGTCGCGCGGACGCATGTTGCTCGCGAGCAGCTCGAAGACCATCTCGCGCGATTTCGCCGCGCGCTGCGACTGCGTCTGCACATCCATGCCCGCCGTCGGCTTGCGGATGCAAGAAGCCGTCAGCACGCGCTCGCCTTTGACCTCGACCATGCACGCACGGCAATTGCCGTCGACGCGGTAACCCGGCAGGTCCACATGGCACAAGTGCGGGATTTTCGTGCCTTCGCGCTTGGCCACTTCCCAGATGGTTTCGCCGGGATTCGCGGCCACCTGCTTGCCGTCGAGCGTGAAGACGATCTTGTCGCTCATCTCAAATGCCCTTTCGGAACAGTGTCAGCAGGTGGGCCACGGGGTTCGGCGCCGCCTGACCGAGGCCGCAGATCGACGAATCGCGCATGACGGTCTCGAGGTCGCGCAGCGCCGGTTCGTTCAACGCGCCCTTGGCCTTGAGCAGCGCGACCATTTTATCAGTGCCTTCGCGGCACGGAGTGCATTGGCCACAGCTCTCGTGCTTGAAGAATTGCAGCAGGTTGATCACGGCGTCCTTGACGTCGTCGTGGTCCGAGAACACCACCACGGCGTGCGAGCCGACAAAAGCGCCCACTTTGGCGAGCTCCCCGCCGAAGTCGAGGGGAAGGCCGGCCATCGACGCCGGCAAGATGCCGCCGGAAGCGCCGCCTGGCAGGTAAGCCGTGAATCGGTGGCCGTCGAGCATACCGCCGCAATAGTCGTCGATGAGCTCGCGCACCGTGACGCCCGCCGGCGCCTGCACGACGCCGGGCTTCTTGACGCGTCCGGACACGGACCACGAGCGTGGACCGGGGTGGCCCTCGCGTCCCTGCTTCGCAAACCACTCGGGGCCCTTCTGCAGGATGTCGCGGATCCACCAGAGCGTCTCGACGTTCTGGTTCAGAGTTGGGCGCCCGAAGATTCCGACCTCCGCGATGTAGGGGGGGCGATTGCGCGGCAGGCCGCGCTTGCCTTCGATGCTTTCGATCATCGCGCTTTCTTCGCCGCAGATATACGCGCCCGCGCCGCGGCGCAGCTCGATGAATCCGGGAGGCGCGATGCCGGCAGCCTCGAGCGCCGCGATCTCGCGTCGCAAGATTTCGAGCACACCGGGATACTCGTTACGCATATAGAAATAGATGCGCTGCGCTTCCACGGAATGGGCAGCGATCAGCGCGCCTTCGAGCGTGCGGTGCGGATCGCGCTCGAGGAACCAGCGGTCCTTGAAAGTGCCGGGCTCGCCCTCGTCGCCGTTGATCGACATGAAGCGCGGCCCGGCGTAGGAGCGCACGAATTGCCACTTCTTGCCGGGTGGAAAACCGGCACCCCCGAGGCCGCGCAAGCCCGAGGACTGTAGCTTCTCGATGATCGCCTCGGCACCGACCTTTCCGGAGCGCACGGACTCGTAGAGCTCGTAGCCGCCGCCGGCGCGATACTCCTCGAGCGCGATGTACTTCGGGACTACGACATCGGTGCGCCGCTCGCGCGCGTCGCGGAGCAACCCTTCGATCGTAGCGTTCTCGACCTCGCGGTCGCCGACGCGAGCGGCGGGTGCGCCCGCACAGCGGCCAATGCAGGCGGCGCGCACGACGCGGACCTGCTTCGGATCGACCCCGGCGCTCAAGCGCTCGATGAGCTGGTCGGCGCCCGCAATCATGCAGCTGATGGATTCGCAGACGCGGATCGTCACGGGCGCGGGCTTCTGCTCGCCCTCTTTGACGATGTCGAAGTGGTCGTAGAAGGACGCGACCTCGTAAACCTCGGCCTGGGACAGGTGCATTTCCTCGGCCAGCGCGCGCAAGTGGCGCGCCTCGAGGCAGCCGTACTTGTCCTGGATCAGGTGCAGATGCTCGATCAATAGGTCGCGGCGCCGTTCTTGCGCCCCAAGCAGCGCGCGAACGTCGGCGAGCGCCGCGTCGTCGACGACGCGGCCTTTCGGCCCGCGCTCGCGCCGCGAGCGCGGAGTTTCAGGCCTCATCGGAAGTCCCTCTCCCCGCTCGATTGGCCGGCACGGTTAGAGCAGAGAGGCATATGTAAAACAATCCACCATCTGTCCCGGTTCGACTTGCGTGACGCTTTCCTCGAGCTCGACCACGCCGTCCGTATCGACTAACGAGGATAGCAGCCCGGCACCCTCGCGCGGAAATTTCACGGCCTCGAGCGTGCCGTCCTGGCCCTTGCGCAAATGGACGCGGACGTACTCCCGGCGTGCGGGTTTCTTGCGATAGAGAAACTGCGCCCGGACGGGAACCGCCGGCGGCGGCGACCACTGCGTACCCGCGAGCGCGAGCAGCGCGGGGCGCGCGACGCGCGCGAAGGTCACGAAGCCCGCGACGGGATTACCCGGCAGGCCGATGAACGGGGCGCCGTCGATCACGCCCATCGCAACGGGGCGCCCCGGTTTCATCGCGATGCGCCAGAACACCAACGTGCCGACACTCTCGACGGCGGCCTTGACGTGATCTGCGTCACCGGTCGACACGCCACCCGAGCTCAAGATCAGGTCGTGGGACCGTGCGGCGCTCTTGAGCACCTCCGCGACGGCCGCGCTATCGTCGCGGCGAATGCCGAGGTCGCTGACGACGCAGCCGATGCGACGCAGCATGGCGGCGAGCATGACGCGGTTCGAGTCGAAGAGCTGGGTTTCGCGCCTCGCGGCGCCGGGCTCGACGATCTCGTCGCCGTTGGAAAACACGGCGACCTTCACGCGTCGCCGAACCTTGAGCTCCGTCAGCCCCATCGCCGCCGCCACCGCCACGTCCTGCGGGCGCAGCCAGCGACCCGCGGGCACGATGACGCTTCCTGCGGCGATATCCTCGCCCGCCGGCCGCACGTTGGCGCCTCGCTTGAGCCCGGGGGGTAACAGCACGCCACCCGCGTCGTCGGCGCGGGCGTCCTCTTGCATGTACACGGTGTCCGTACCCGGAGGCAGCGGCGCCCCGGTAAATATGCGAATCGCTTCGCCAGCGGCGATGGGCAGCGCTGCGGCCGCGCCGCCCGCTGGCAACCGGCCGGCCACGCGGAACAGGCGCGGCTCGGCGCTCGGGACGTCCTCGCCGCGCACGGCGTAACCGTCGACAGCGGAGTTCGTGAACGGCGGCAATTGCAGCGTCGCGATCAGGTTTTCAGCGAGAACCCGCCCGTCGGCAGCGGGCAGCGCGGCGGTCTCGACACCGTCCACCGGGCTGAAGCGCGCGACGATCGCTGCAACCGCGTCGTCGACCGACAGGATTTTTGCGCCGGACGCAAAGCAGTCTTGGGAGAGCTGCGCCATCGTCAACTCGAGATGCGGTCGGGCCGGCTGTAGACGTTGAAGCGGTCGGCCTTGAGGAAGCCGACCAGCGTGATACCGAACTCGCGCGCGAGCTCGACGGCCAGCGACGACGGTGCGCCGACGGCCGCGACGAGCGGGCAACCCGCCATCTTGGCTTTCTGCATGAGCTCGAAGCTCGCCCGGCCGCTCACGATGACGCCGTTGTGCTGGAGCGGCAGCTCGCCGCGCAGCAACGAGTGACCGATGAGCTTGTCGAGCGCGTTGTGCCGGCCAACGTCCTCGCGCAGCCCGACGATCGTGCCCGCGGCGTCGAACAAGGCCGAGGCGTGCAGGCCGCCCGTTTGCTCGAATACGGCTTGCTGAGTTTTCAACGCCGCGGGCAGCCGACCGAGCGCCGCGCCCGTCATCTTGAAATCCATGGCACCGACGTCGTACTGGCCCTGCACGGCCACGGCGTCTATCGAAGCCTTGCCGCAGACGCCGCAGCTCGACGTCATGTAGAAATTCCGTTCTAGGCGCTTGAAGTCGACCGGAACGCCGGGCGTCAGTTCGACGCGAACGACGTTGATCAAGCCGTCGGCCGCGCGCTGCCCGCGCGCTACCACGCCTTGCACGTCCGTGCGCGCGCGGATGATGCCCTCCGTGAACAGGAACCCGACGGCGAGGTCCTCGTCGTGTCCCGGCGTGCGCATCGTGACCGAAACCGGCTCCTCGGCGCGGCTGCCGTCGCGGCGTGAGTAACCCAAGCGAATCTCGAATGGCTCTTCGGTAGCAACGAGATCGGGGTCGTCAGCGAGCCCGAGCTCGCCGCCGCGGAAGCGACGCACCTCGAGGGGGCGCGTCGATCGCCGCCCGCCCGCGTCGTCTAAGTCGCCCACGACGAACCCACCTTGCGCACGAGGCTCGCATCGATGTCGCGAAGGGACGGGCAGCCGAGCAGCGCCATGTCACGCGCGAGCTCGGTCTTCAAGATCTTGAGCGCCTGGACGACGCCGGCTTCGCCACCCGCGCCGAGGCCGTAGAGGTGCGGCCGACCCGCCGAGCACGCGCGGGCGCCGAGCGCGAGCGCTTTGAGAATGTGCGTGCCCCGCCGCACACCGCCGTCGAGTATCACCTCGAGGCGATCGCCGACGGCGTTGACGATTTCCGCGAGCACGTCGAACGGCGCCGGTGAGAAGTCGAGTTGGCGGCCGCCGTGGTTCGACACCATGACGGCGCTCGCCCCGATATCGGCCGCGCGCTTCGCATCCTCGCGGGTCTGTACGCCCTTGATCGCCAACGGGCCGCCCCACTCCTTGATCATCCACTCGGCGTCCTTCCAGGTGACGCTGCGGTCGATCTGCGCGTTCAGGTACTGAATGATGCCGCCGAGCTTGTCGCTGCCGGGCGGCGGCCGATGCGCGACGTTCGCGACCTCGATCTTCGGGGTCGTCAGGTGCTTCATGACCCACTTCGGCTTCATCGCGATGTCGAGCAGGCTCATGAGCGCGAGCTTCGGCGGCACCGTCATGCCCGTTGCGATATCGCGCTCGCGGTTGCCGGATACGGTCACGTCGACGGTGAGCTGCAACGCGACATAGCCGGAGTCCTTCGCGCGCTGCACGAATTCGCGGCTCAAACTCCGGTCCTTGAACATGTAAACCTGAAACACTTTCGGCCCGGGGGAGAGCTTGGCCGCGTCCTCGATATTCGTCGACGAGATGCTCGACAACGAGAAGATCGTGCCGCTCGCATGCGCCGCGCGCGCCGTGCCGCCCTCGCCTTCGTGATGGAACAAGCGCTGCAAGGCAGTCGGTGCGCAGAAGTACGGCCAGTCGATCCGGTGGCCGAACAGCGTGGTCGACATGTCGATCGTCGAAACGTCGACCAGCGCGCGCGGCAGGAGCTCGACGTTATCGAACGCAGCCGTGTTGCGGCGCAAGGTCCACTCGTCGTCAGCGCCACCGTCGATGTAATGGAACATCGGCGCCGGCATCTTCTTTTTCGCGAGCTTGCGCAGCTCCGCGATGTTGTAGCAGCGCTCGACACGCCTCGAAAACACGTAACGCCCTCGCGTGGCAACGAAAATTCAGTCCAACGGGGCAGTATACCGGCGGCCCGTGCTCGGGCGCGTCGGCTCAGCCGGCCGTTCCTGCTCGTCGGGTGGGGTCGTCCCCACTGCCGCGCCGGGTGGGGTCGTCTTTCTCGAGCACGATCTGCAGCACCTTGCCGCCGCCGATCGGTTGGCTGCCTTCGACTGAAACCTCCGCGGGCCGGAGCCAAAGGTCCAGACGCGCCTTGGGTAACGTCACGAGCAACGCGGCCCCCGTGAACGTTGCGGTCACGGCCCCGGTCGGCCGCACCTCGATCCCATAGCGCAGACTCTGGTCCGACGAGAACCGCACGAGATCCTCGAGCTTGCCCTTGTCGGCAATCTTCGCGAGCTCGGTCTTCGTGACTCGCAAACGAACGGAGTTGCCGCGGATCCTGAGTTTCATCCTTGCCCGGTCGAACCGAAAACGGGGCGCATTTTAGCAGCCATCGGCGGCCCGCCAACCCTGGCGGTTCGTACTGCCGGACGTCTTTTAGGACCCATCCAGGAGTGCTCGTAAGCTGTTTGTCATATAATCCGCCGCGGACGACAGGGGTGGCGGCCATACAACGGCCCCCGGAGAACGGCAGTTGCTGGGAGTTCTATGACGGACCAAGTGGGTATCAGCGGCTTTGCCGTCTACGTGCCGCCTTACCGAGTCGACCTCGAGTCATGGTGTCGCTGGACCAACAACGTCTGGGACAAGACCCGTGCCGTCGTCGGTCACAGCTTCAGGATGCGCGGTCCCGCGCAGAGCGTCTACACCATGGCGGCCACGGCCGTCATGCGGCTCATCGACCGTTACGACGTCGATCCGTCCCGGGTCGGCTTCCTGGCGTTGGGCACGGAATCGAGCACCGACAACTCGGCCGGTGCCGTGATCGTCAAGGGCATGCTCGACGAAGGCCTCCACGCGCGGGGGCGCCCGCCGCTGGCGCGCCACTGCGAAGTCCCCGAGGTCAAGCACGCGTGCCTCGGCGGCGTCTACGCCTTGAAGCACGCCCTGCGCTATCTGGCGCTCGATACGGACGACCGCTGTGCGATCGTCGTCAGCGCCGACATCGCCGAGTACGCGCGCGGCAGCTCGGGCGAGCCGACGCAGGGCGCCGGCGCCGTCGCGATGCTCGTCGAGCGCAACCCGAAGCTGCTCACGATCCATCTCGAGCACATCGGCAGCGCCTCGTCGTATCGCGCCGTCGATTTCCGCAAGCCCGTGCTCCGCAACATCATCCGCGGCAAGCTCAACTGCCATTTCCAAGATTTGCCGGTCTTCAACGGCAAATATTCGACGACGTGTTATCTCGACGAGACGCTGCACGCGCTCAACGACATGGCCCGGCGCATGGGCCGCGACCCGTCCGACTACTATCGCGAGCTCGCCGCCATCTTCATGCACCGTCCTTATCACCGCATGCCGGAGCAGTCGTTCGCGATGAGCTACTTGTTCGGCCTGGCGCAGGATGGCGCACGCGGCCGCGAGGAGCTCGCGCAGCACTGCGGGCGCGCCAACATGCCCGTCGCGGCCGTGCTCGAGGAAATGCGCTCGCAGCCGAACATCCTGCAGTTCGTCAAGGACGGCAACATCGACGCCGACGCTTATCCCTTGAGCATCCAGCTGCTCAAGGAATTCCGGAACAGCAAGGAGTTCAGCGCGCTCGTCGCGGCGAAGATGTCGCTCGGCTCCGAGCCCATGAAAGACATCGGCAACGTCTATTGCGCAGCGCTGCCGGCGTGGATGGCGGCCGGGCTCGAGGACGCGCACGTGCGCGGCGCCGACCTCGCGGGACGCAAAATGCTCGCGGTCGGCTATGGCAGCGGCGACGCCGCCGAGGCGCTGCCGATGACCGTGGCCAAGACCTGGCGGCAGGCCGCGGCCAAGATCGGCTTCGAGGCCGCGCTCGAGCCGTATCAGGATCTCACGCAGGCGCAATACGAGAACCTGCACGACACCGGCACGGCGCAAGGCCTGCACGATCCCGAAGAGGGCTTCGTGATTCAGTCGATCGGCAGCAGCGCGAACGCGAAGTTCAGCGACGAGGGCATCGAGTACTACCGCTTCGTGCGCTGAGCGCGTTCCAGCCGCTCAATTCGCTCCGAGCTCCTCCGTCTGCGCGTCGAGCTCGGCGAGCAACCCTTCGAGCCCGCCCCTCGCGAACACGCGTTGATATTCCGCGCGCTTGAGCGCGAGGTCGCTGACGCCGTCGGCGATGATGTTGATGATGCGCCAGTCGCCGCCGGCATCTCGCTCGAGCAGATACTCGAGCGTCACGTCGGGCTGGCCACCGCGCGCGACCGCGGTCGACACTTGCACCCTGCCGCCCGCGCCCGCGGCCCCGGGCGCGATCGCTCGGAAGGTATCGGGCGCCACGTTCGCGAACCGCGACGCATACGTCATGACGCTCAGGCGCTGAAACGCCGCAACGAACCGCTGCCGGTCGGCGTCACCGAGCGAAGCCCACTGCCTGCGCAATGCGAACTCGGCGATGTACGGCAGGTCGTGCGTGGCGACGATGAGCGGCTCGAGCGCGCGGTAGCGCGCATCGACGCCGGTGCTTGCTTGGGCGCGAGCGGCCGCGACGAGCCCTGCTTGCAGCGTTGCGACGACGGCCTCGGGCGAGCCTGCAGGCCAGTCGGTGGCGCGGGCTTCCTCGACGCCGGCCATGAACACGAGGAATAGGGTCAGGACGCGGCTGACAACCCTTGGGTGCCTGTGGTTCATGTCACCGATTGTTTCACGACACTCGACGCGTCGGCCAGTCGGCGTTCCCGCTACCAACCGAGGCCGAGCTCGAGCGCGAGCAGCACGCTCGTGCCGACGACGATCACGCCGAGGATGCCGCGCTGCCAGACGAAGTATGCCGTGCCGGCCGCGACCGCGAATAGGCGCGCGTCCTGCCACGTACTGATGAGCGCGCCGTCGGACACGAGCACCTCGGGCGCGATGATGGCCGCGAGCGCCGCGAGCGGCGCGTAGCGCAAGCCTTGCATGACCCAAGACGGCAACGGCCACTCACGATGCGTGAGCAGGAAGAAGCTGCGCGTGACAACGGTGATCGCGGCCATCCCTACGATGACGACGAATGCTACCGAGGGCGACATCAGGCGCGCTCCTCGATGCGGTCGGGCCATTTCCGATCGAGCAGGAGCCCGATGGCGACGCCGGCCGCGATCGCAACGACGACGTTGAGCCGCAGCGGCAACGCGAAGGCCGCGACGGCGACGATCGCAGCCGCGACGGCCGCGATCCAGCTCTTGCGTCCCGACAGCGTCGAGTACGCGAGGCCAAGCAGCGCCAGCACACCGGCGAACCCGAGTCCCCACTCTTCGGGCACGCGATCCGCGAGCACGATGCCGACGAACGCCGGGATCTGCCAGCTGAGCCAACTCCACGTCGCACTGCCGAGGTAGTACGGAATCTGCTCGGGCTTAGGTCTGAGTTCCGGGAAACGCCGCAAGAACAACACGTAGCTCAGGTCGGTGGCGAGATACGTCAGCAGCAACCGCCGTGTGCGCGGCAAGTGACCGAAATACTTGCGCCAGTGTGCGCTGAAGATCACGAAGCGCAAGTTCATGCACGCCGCCGTCGCCCAAATGACCCAGATCGGCGCGCCCGCGGCGATGAGCGGCAACGCCGCGAGCTGCGCGCTGCCCGCGTAGACGGTGAGGCTCATGAGCGCGGCGAGCGGCACGGACAGCCCGCTCTTGATCATCGCGACGCCCGTGACGAGCGCCCACGCCGAGATGCCGAGCGACGGCGCGACGATGTCGCGCAGTCCACGCCGAAACTCGTCGCGGCGGCTCAAGATGGGCAGGGCTCGACGTCGGTCGCGTTCATGAGTGATGCAGATCCGGCAACCTTGACGTTTTAGCGCGCCGACTCGACGTAGTAACGCAAACGGAACGGCGCGTCGCCGTCGCTCGTCGGACGCGGGCGGAAGCGGCTCGAGCCCACGGCTCTCTCGACGTCCTTGCTCACACTGCGCAGCGACTCCGAGGACATGCCGACGACGTCGATCTTGCGCGCTACGCCGTACTTACTGACCTCGAACGCGACGTCGACGTAACCTGCGTCTTTAGGGAGGCTCTCGGACGCCGCGAGCGGGTTCGATGCGAACGTGGGGAGTCGAACCGGCTCGTCGGCGGGAAACAGAGCGCGAATCTCGGCCTCGGACACGTTTCCTCTCTTGAGCAGCGCATACGCTTCGTCGTAGCGGTCCACGGCGGCGCCGTTGTACGAGAACAGCAAATCCCAATCCGCGAGCTCGACGAGCGCGTTGGCGAAGTCGAGTGCCTCCCCCGAGTTGATGACGCTATAAGCCACGCGGCGGCGGTAGCTCTCGCGCCCCATGCCATGCAACCGCCCGTCACGCGGGTAGTCGCGCTCCGAGGCTTCGAGGTAGTAGCTGCGCGTGAGGCTGCGCTCGAGCTCGAGCAGATCCTCATGTCCGTAGCTCTCGTTGCGCAGAATGCTCCGGATCGCGGCGTTGTAGTTGGCGCGGGCGCCCCAGGCACCGAAGCGCCGACCGCCGCCGTTTGACCCGAAGCCACGCTGCCGGTCTCCGCGCGTTGGACCGAAGTCGGTTTGCGACACGTTGACTTCGAGCTGCCCCGGAATGTCGCCCGCAAGGTAGCGCTCGTAGAGCGCGAGCTGACGGTCGCCGGCCTCGCGAAAGATCGGCACGCTCCGCAAATCGTCGCTGCTGCGCCGCGCGACCTCGAGCATGCGGCGCTCGAGCTCGAAGGCCTCGGACACCCTGCCGAGCGCCGCTTCGTTGAGCATGAGTTGCTTGAGCAGCGGCACCTGCTCGAACGAGTAGAGACCCTCGTTGGCGCGCCGAACTTGCAGAGCGCGCTCGAGCACGTCGACGGCGAGATCGCTGCGTCCGTATTCCTGATGAGTCAAGCCGAGCGCCACGAGCAGCTCGACGAGCGCGGGCGAGAACGCGCCATTGCGAGACTGTTCCGCAGCGATGCGCGCCTCGTAGTCGTCCTTGAGATTGGTCCACTCCTGGAGCGCGCTGCGGCTCTCGGCAAGCGACGGCTCGCCGTCCGTAGCCGGCTGCGCAACGACCGCGCCAGTGAGCAGGGTGAGCAACACGAGGGCGAAGGGGCTGCGCATAGCCATTTCGGCTGACCGCTCCAACTCATCAACGGAAGTCGGGCAACCTCACGTTACGAGAAGCCGCCACGGCGATCAACAGAGCCGCGGCGGAGCCGCGTTCGACGAGCCGTGTCTTCAAGGCGATCGCCCGTACGCCCGCGCCTTCCAGCTCGCCCGCGTGCCGCGCCAATAGCCGACGGCCGAGCTCACCGTCATGGCGAGAAACAACGCGCCCGCGCCCGGAAGCGTCAGCGCCCAGACGAGCGGCAGCCGGTAGAAGCGGACGAGCGGCGAGTAAGCGGCCGCCATCGCCAGCCAGCCCGCGAGCGCGAGCGCCGCTAACGTGAAGTCGCCCGTGGCGGCCGCGACGATCGTGCCGATCGCGGGCGCGATCAACGTCGCAACCATGAGCACGATCGCGAGCAGCAAGCACGCCGTCGAGTACTTGAGCTGCGTGAACGCGCTGCGGCTCACCATGCTCCAGAAATCGCCGAGCTCCAGGTACTCGCGCAGGCTGCGCACCGAGTGGGTCATGCCGAGCCAGATCGGCGGGCGCGTGCGCTTGAGCGCAGCGGCCAGCGTGCAGTCGTCGATGAGCGCGCCGCGGATCGCGGCGAAGCCGCCGATGGCGCGCAGCGCGTCGCTGCGGACGAGCATGCAGCCGCCGGCCGCCGCCGCCGTGCGCCGGCGCGGATCGTTGCTCCAAACGAAGGGGTAAAGCAGCTTGAAGAAGAACACGAACGCCGGTGTCAACAGCCGCTCCCAGAAGCCGGTGCAGTGGAGCTCCGCCAAGAGCGACACGAGGCTTGCGTCGCGTGCCCGAGCCTCGCGCAGCAGCGTCGAGACGAGGCCCCGTGCGACTTCGATGTCCGCATCGAGCAATAAGACGAACGGCCGGTCGACAGCGGCGAGCCCCTGCTCGAGCGCCCAGGGCTTGCCGGCCCAACCCTCCGGCAGCGGCCGCCCGGCGATGACACGCAGCTCGAGCGCGCCGCGGGCCGCAGTCGCGGCCGCCCTAGCGGCCTCGGCCGTTCCGTCGCTCGACTCGTCGTCGACGACGATGACGTCGAGTCCACGCCCCTGCGCCGCCAGCCCACCGATGGCACGGCCGATCGAGGTCGCTTCGTCGCGCGCCGGGATGAGCACGGTGACCGACGCGCAATCGTCCTCTGCCGTGGGATCGGCTTCGAGCCGCTCACGCGTGCGATGGGGCTGGTGCGGCGCAACCAGCACGCCGACCCACGCGAGCAGCGCGAACATGCAAACGGCAATTAGCGCCGTCACGCGAGCATGCCTGAGGAGGATTTCTCGTCGCGTGCAATGCGGCCCTTTCGAGACCGTCGGCGCACAGGGGCAGCAATTTGCTCCTGCAATTGCTGCACGCCGCCATCCATGGCGGCGATGTGCGCCGACGAGCCCCAGGGACGGTCTTCCGGCGTGTCTCGAAAGGGCCGCATTGCGCGCGGCGAGAAATCCGGGGTTACGACTTGCGGTTGATGCGCCCGATCTGATCGACGGGAATCGCGATGCCCGGAGCACCGCTGTGCAGCACGGGCAACTCGGGCGCCATCTCGCCTTCGAGCCGCGGCCCGAACAGGAACACGTTGAGCGCCGTGAGCGGGCTCGCGATCGTGTGCTCGACGGCGGTACCTTCGTAGCCGCAGTGCGCCATGCAGTTGTCGCACTTGGGATTGCGGCCGACGCCGTACTTATCCCACTCCGTGGTCTCCATGAGCTCCTTGAAGCTCTTGGCGTAGCCTTCGTCGACGAGCAAGTAACACGGCTTCTGCCAGCCGAACACGTTGTATGTGGGGTTCGCCCACGGCGTGCACTGATAGCTCTGATTGCCGGCCAGGAAGTCGACGAACAGGCTCGACTGATTGAAGTGCCACTTGCTGCCGCGCTTCTTGCCGATCTTGAAGATCTCGCGGAACAGCTCCTTCGACTTCTTGCGCCCCAAAAACACGTCCTGACGCGGCGCGTGCTGATAGCTGTAGCCCGGCGACATCATGACGCCTTCGACGCCGAGCGTGTTCGTGAAGTCGAAGAAATTCGCGACGTCCTCGGGATCCTCACCGGCGTACAGCGTGCAGTTCGCCGTGACGCGGAAGCCCCTCGCGCGCGCAGCCTTGATCGCGGACACGGCCCTGTCGAACGTGCCGTCGCGGCACACGGACGCGTCGTGGCGGTCGCGATTGCCGTCCAAGTGAATCGAGAACGTCAGGTACGGCGACGGCTTGTACTGATCGAGCTTCTGCTCGAGTAGCAGCGCGTTCGTGCACAGGTAGACGAATTTCTTGCGTGCGATGATGCCCTCGACGATCTGCGGCATCTCCTTGTGAATGAGCGGCTCGCCGCCCGGAATCGAGACGACCGGAGCGCCGCACTCGTCGACGGCCTTGAGCGCGTCCTCGACCGACATGCGCTTGCGCAGGATCTCATCGGGGTAGTCGATCTTGCCGCAGCCCGAGCACGCGAGGTTGCACTGGAACAGCGGCTCGAGCATGAGCACGAGCGGATAGCGCTTCACGCCCTTCAGCTTCTGCTCGAGGATGTAGCGCGCGATGCGATATGCCTGTACGACCGGAATACTCATTCAATCTCCTGATTCTTCGCTTAGCCGTCCGTGCCGGTGCCGACCAACATGCCGTCCAAGTAGTTGGCCTTGATGTGCACCCACTCCATCTTGAACCATGGCGTGAACGTCTCGGGCGCGGTTATGAGCTCGCGCTCGAGCGCCTCGACACCGACGAACCGCCACGCGGCGATCTCAGTCACGTTGGCGTCCACGGGGCCGTCGTAGCGGCCGAAGTATACCGAGCATAGCTCGTGCTCGGCGCCCACCGTGCCGAACTGTGCATGGTATTTGAACTTGTAGAGATACTCGAGCGGACACGTGAAACCGAGCTCCTGCGTGAGGCGCCGCGCGACCGCCACGCCGAGCACCTCGCCCCGGCGCGGGTGCGAGCAGCACGTATTCGACCAGAAACCCGGCCAGAGCATCTTGCTCAAGCTGCGCTGCTGGAGCAGGAGCTCGTTGTCACTGTTGAAGACGAAGATCGAGAACGCGCGATGCAAGACGCCGTATCCCAAGTGGCAATCGGCCTTGGGCTTGAAGCCGATCTCGCGATCTTGATCGTCGACGAGGATCAGCTGCTCGCTTGCGTTCGAGACGATCTCGTCACGCGCCATTCAAATCCGCTCCGAGTTGCACCGGCATAGCCTGGAAGCCGGCCGTACGAATCGCGCTCACGACGGGCTCGGTGTCCCCGTCGCAGATGGCGATGATCGAACCGCCGCCCCCTCCGCCCGTGAGCTTGGCACCGAGCGCCCCGTTTTCGCGGGCGATCGCGCACACTTTTTCGAGCTCGGGCGTCGATACCTGCAGGGCATTCAGCATGCCCTGGCATATGTTCATGAGCTGCCCGAGCGTTGGCAAGTCATTGTCTTGTACGGCCTGAATGCCGCGCAGCGTCAGGGCATCGATTTGGTCGAAGATGCGCTCATATAACTTATTGTCCTGCTGCCAGGCCTCGCGCACGCGCCCCACGGTCTTCGCCGTCAGGCCTTCGAGCCCCGTCATGCCGATGACGGCCGGGATCGGCGTGCGGATGTTCAGCGTCTCGACGAGCGGCGGATCGCCGGTGCGGAACACGAGCGGCTTGCCGTAGCACGCGAGAGTGTTGTCGAGGCCGCTTGGGCTGCCGTGCGCCATCTTCTCCGACTCGAACGCCAGACGATTGACCTCGGCGTCGGACAGCCGCAAGCGGAAATGCTTGTCGAGCGCACGCACGATCGCGACGGCCATCGCCGCCGAACCGCCGAGCCCCATGCTGCGCGGCACCTCGGGGAACACCTCGATGCGCATCGCGCGCTTGCTCAAGCCGAGCTCGTCGAGCACGACGCCGGCGGGCCGCTCGAACGAGCGCCGTTCGCTCGGATTCGTCGCGAGCCGGTACTCGACGTTCCAGCGCGGAATCAAAAGATGAATGCCCTCGTCGCAATCCTCGACGAGCGCTTTGATCGTGAGCGGAATCGGCACCGCGATCGCGTGCCGGCCGTAGACCACGGCGTGCTCGCCGAGCAGGATCACTTTGCCATAGCCCACGCCCATCGCGGCTTCCTTGCTGCGTTTGGGCTTAGGCCCCGCCGCCGCGCGCTTGCGCTCGTCTTGCACTTCCGTGACGAGCTCCTGCGCCTTCCATACTTTGATGACGCCGCTCTGTACGAGCCGCTCGAGCACCTCGTCGAAGATTTCCTTCGGCGCACCGGCCGCCGTTACGACGCTGCGCGCGTGCAGCGTCATGTGCCCTTTCTGGATGCCCTCGGTGGCGAGCGCGCGAATCGCCGCGAAGTTCTGCGCGAGGCCGACGGCGGCCATGACCTGCGCGAGCTCGGTCGCCGTGTTGACTCCGAGCAATCGCAGATTGAGCGCGACGGTAGGGTTCGACTCGATCGGCGCACCGACGATGCCGACCTTGATCGGTACCTCGATGCGGCCGCAGAGGTTGCCCTGCTCGTCCGCCCACCACTCGGTCAACGACGAGTAGCGCCCGCCGCGCGCGGCGTAGGCGTGCGCGCCGGCTTCGATCGCGCGCCAATCGTTACCCGTCGCGATCGCGACCGGGTCGATGCCGTTCATGATCCCTTTGTTGTGCGTGGCTGCGCGATACGGATCGACGGCCGCGAACTCGGCCGCGACGATGATGCCGTCGCGTGCCTGCACGCCCGTGTAACCCTTGCCCGCGAGCTGCTCGACGGGAATCTTGCACTGGGCGCGCACGAGCGAACGGTCCGTGAGATTCGAGAGGATGCGTAAGAAAACTTCGCCGCCCGTGATCGACTCGACGAGCGGCGCCACGCCCTCGCACATGCCGTTGACGAGATTCGCGCCCATCGCGTCGCGCGTGTCGACGAGCAGATGCACGACGAGCATCTGCTTCGCGCTCGACGGCAACGGATGGACGAACAGCTCGATATCGCGAGCGCCGCCACCGCGCGCGACCATGTTCGGATGCAGGCTGTTGGCGAGGTTGATGACGTCTTGCTTGCGGTCGCGCAGCGCGCGCTTTGCTTTTTCGATGTCGGGGAGGTTCACGACTTGTATCTGGCCGATGAGGATCGGGTCGGTCGCCTCGGTCTTGAAGCCGCCGCAGGCGCGGACGAGCTTGCAAGCCGAGCCGAGCGCCGCGACGACCGACGGCTCCTCGACGACCATCGGCACGATGTATTGCTTGTCGTTGACGACGAGGTTCATGCCGAGCCCGAGCGGCATGCCCATGACGCCGACGACGTTCTCGATCATCTTGTCGGCCGAGTCGAGATCGAGCGTGTGCTCGCCCGAGGTGAGCGCGCGGAAATCCTCCGTATCGATGAGCCCGCGGTCGTGAACGGCCCGCACGCGCTCCTCGACGCTCAACTTGTAGAACTCGGGAATACGCATACGGTCGCGACTCATGGACGCCGCTCCGCGCGCTGCTGCACTACCAGGCCGTGCTCGGCCAGCGAGACGTTGATCACTCGAAAACCCCGATCCGTAATCCGCTTCGTGAATGCTGCGAGCGATTCGCTATCGGTGGCACACGCGAGGCCGAGATCGCCCCCACCGGCACCGCTGACCTTGTAGGCGACGCCAAACCGCCGCGCCTCGTCACCGATCTGCAGATGCTCGGCCGTGACGACCTCTACTCCGATCGCTTCCCCCAAATCCCCAAGACTGCGGCCATAGGCCGCGAACGCCTCGATCCAGGCGGCGGCATCGTCCCCCCGAGCCGCCGCGCAGCCGGCCTCCGCGAGCGCCGTCAGGCGGCGCAGCAGCGCCGCCGCTTCGGCCGGCCGATTCAGGCGCCAGGCCCGATAGTGCGCAACCAACTCGGGCGTCGAGGCGGACCGGCCAGCAAAAATACCCGCGAATCCTACACCCTTCGGCAGGCGGACTGAACCAACTTGGGGCACGCCGGCCGCGTCGAGACTGAATCTGATCGCCCCCCCCGTGTAGCTCGCGGCCACGTCGAGGCCGCTGCCCCTACCCCCTTGGAACGCCCTGTGCAGGTCGATGAGCCTCGCTAGATCCAAGTCCGCGACGGGCCGGCCTTGGCCACGCGCGAACGCGGCAAACGCCCCGGCCCAAGCGCAGAGCACCGCCGCGCTCGACCCGAGCCCAAGCTTCTCGCGGCCCGCGAACAGCGCGCGCGAATCGATGCTCGCGGTCCAGGGCAGCGGCGGTGTGACGGCCGCAGTCACGA
>DATFFV010000104.1:0-2420 GCA_035249885.1 Gammaproteobacteria bacterium
GTGGCGTAACCGACCAAACCCGCGCCGACGATGAAAGTGGCGAGCAGCATGAGCGCCATGAGGCGCGCGCGCGCGCGATCCGTGAGCGTCAGGATCGGCTCACTAGCTTGCTCGAGCACCACGGCGCCGGTCGTGCCGGCGATCGGGACGGCGGCCGCGACGATCGCCTCGCGGTCCGGGCCGCTGCCATACCACGCCGTCGCCTGCGCTCCCGAGAGGGCCTGGCGTAGCGTCTCGTCGGCTACGCGGCCCTCGGGCTGCTCGCGAGGCGGCGGCGGATCCTCGCGCTCAAGCAGCCAACGAAATAGCGCGCCGCTCAAAGTCGCTGCCTCCGCGTCGGCCGCCTGCGGCGCCACACGTCCCGCGACCGCGAGGATCCAACCGTCGCCGTCGAGCACGCGCAGCCGGCCGTTCTCTTGGCCAAGCTGGCCGAGCGAGTTCAAGAGTTCGGGCCGCTGATGAATGAACCGGCCGGTGGCGCCGCTCTCCGAATCCCAAGTGGCCGCGAGCTCCACGGTGTAGTCGCCGCCGGCGCTGTCGACGTCGATGACGCCGATCGCCAGCGTGTCGCCCATGAAGGTCATCGGCACGCGCACCTCGAGCGCATAGCCGCCCGCTATCTCGGCCCAGGCGCCGATGATGCGTGCGTCATAAACCTCACTGGGCTCGAAGCGGTCCGGGCTCGTCTCCTGCGACCGGAACGTTCCGGGCGCCGCCGTGTTGAGCAGCCGCCAGTCGGGGCCGTCCGCACGCTCCACCGCGAGCACGACGCGATCGCCGTAGGGCATCGCAAGCGGCCCGCGCTGATAGACGAGCTCGTCGTCGGCGACGGTGAGAAACAAGTACGCGAACCGGCCGAAAGTCCCGGCCGACAGCTGATGCTGCAGGCCGACCGGTAGCGGGGCTCCGAGCGCATTCCACGCGTCGTCGCGCACGCCGTCGAGCTCGGGCTCGGTTGCGAGCGGCGCCGCGTAAATCGTTGCGCCCAAGCGCTGCGTGCAACCGGCGGGTGGGCAGAACGCTGTGTTCTGCTCCTCGAGGGCGGCCGCCACTGTCGCGGCGCGGGCGAGCAGCGATTGTTCGAGACCCGCGCGCAGCGCGGTTTCCATTTCCTGAACGTAGCGAAGGCCGGTCCATGGCAAGACCAACGTCAGCAGGCCGACGGCCAGCAGTTGCAGCCGCAGCGACACGTTGTTTCGCCGCTAGCGCTCGCCGGTCATCGCGAGCGGCACTTGGCCGCGGCTGCCGAACCCGACAGGCTGGCTGGTCGCGCGGCCGAGCGTGACCCTGCCTATGAGCTCGTACGGCAGCGCGTTCTCCGGCCCTTGGACGAACGACAAGAGACGCGACAGCGACGAGATGATCTCGCTCTGGAGCTCGAGCGTGATCGTGTGTCGATCGAGAGCCTGGACCGTCAACGGCGCCGCATACGCCCCGTCGAGGATGCCTTGATCGGCGAGCCGCAGCTGAAACTCGAGGTTGTGGATCAGAATCGGCTCCGTATTCGGGTTGTCGATGATCAAGCCCGCGCGGAACCGCGTTTGGCCCGCACTCGGCGCCAGCGCCTCCAAGTTCTGCAGCGTGATGCGCGGCGCCACGACGCCGCTGCCGGCCGACGCGCAGCCGAGCAGCGTCACGAGCCCGAGAGCCCCGACCAACCTCAAGACTGCGTTCTGCATGTCATTCTCCGAGCGCTCGGCTCCACGTTGCACCTATGATGCGCCAGTCGCCGTCGTCGTTCACGAGCTCGAGCTCGAAACGATAGAGGTCTGCGTCGACACCGGCGATGAGCCCGGTCCCGGCGCGCTGCCCCGCCATGCCGGCATGCACGACGGCGCGCGCCGCATCCCCTTGCGGGCCTTCGAGCACGACTTCGTCCACACGGCTCACGATCTCGACGCGCTGGTTGGCGATGAAGTAGCCGCGAATCATGCGCAGCGCCTCGTCGCGGTCGCTGCCTCGCGCGTCGCGATAGCTCGTGCCGAAGAGATCGGAGAAGAAGCCCACGTCGCGCGCCTCGGCCGCTTCCTCGGCCGCCGCGAGCAGCGCGCGGATTTCGAGCTCGGGGTCGCTCGCGCCGCAGCCCGCGACCGACATCGCGCCGAGGACGGAGAGTACGCCTAGCGCCTTCATGTCGCGATTGTAGAGTGCCACCACGCGCAAGAACACGACGTGGTCCACGGTCGCGCCGCGCGCACTTATACTGCATGACTCAAGGTTCCGCGGAGTGACCCATGCGCAACCAGCAGGCTCGTCGCGTCGCCATCGTGGGCGGCATTCGCATACCGTTTTGCCGCGCGCATACGAACTACGCCCGTTGCTCGAACCAAGACATGATGACGGCCGTGTTGCGGGCCCTCGTCGCGCGCTACTCGATCGAGGGGCAGCGCTTGGGCGACGTGGCGCTCGGCGCCGTGATC
>DATFFV010000105.1:0-2243 GCA_035249885.1 Gammaproteobacteria bacterium
CGACGGTGAGCTGACGGTGACGGTTCCGGTCACGGCCGGCTCGCGACGCGTTGGCCTGACGTTCGTCGCGACGAATTTCCGGCCGAGCCTCGATGTCGCCCAGCATTTCGCCCGTAAGTCCCTCGAGAACGGCCAGGTCAACGAGCTCAGCAACTATCCGGTGATTGGCGCGCTCAACATTCAGGGGCCGTTCAACGCGTCCCGCCCGACGCAGTCCGCGAGTCAGGTGAGAGTTTTCACCTGCCGACCCGCGACCGCGCTCGACGAGGAGCCCTGCGCGCGCGAGATCGTCTCGACTCTGCTGCGGCGTGCGTTCAGACGCCCCGTGTCGCCGGGCGACCTCGAGATCTTCATGGGCTTCTACGAGAGCGGGCGCGAGGCCGGCACGTTCGACGATGGTATCGAGCTCGCGTTGCGGCGCGTGCTCGCGAGCCCGCAGTTCCTGATCCGGGCCGAGCAGGAACCCGAGAGCCTGGCCCCGGGTGAGATCTACCGGATCTCGGATCTCGAGCTCGCGTCGCGGCTATCGTTCTTTCTGTGGAGCAGCATACCCGACGACGAGCTCCTCACGATCGCGGCTGAAAACCGACTTGAGCGTCCCGAAGTGCTCGAGCAGCAGGTTCGGCGCATGCTCGCCGATCCGCGTTCGCAGAGCCTCGTCACGAACTTCGGCCAGCAGTGGCTTTACTTGCGCAATCTCGCGACGACGGCCCCGGACCAGACCGTGTTCCCGGACTGGGACGACGAGCTGCGCGCGGGCTTCGCGCGCGAGACGGAGCTCAAGCTCGAGCACATCATTCGCGAGGACCGCAGCGTCGTCGAGATTCTCGACGCAGACTACACGTTCTTGAACGAACGGCTCGCCAGTCATTACGGCGTTCCGAACATCTATGGCTCGCATTTCCGCCGCGTGCCGCTCGGGCCCGAGCTCGACTACCGGCGCGGCATCCTCGGCCAGGGCAGCTTCTTGTCGACGACCTGGGTCCAGAACAACCGCACGTCGCCGGTCAAGCGAGGCGTCTGGGTCCTCGAGAACATCCTCGGCACGCCGCCGCCCGAACCGCCCCCGAACGTGCCGGGGCTCGAGGAGACGGAGGCGGAGGGCCCCGGGGGTAAGCTGACGCTGCGCGAGCAGATGACGCGGCATCGCACAACCGAGCCCTGCGCGAGCTGCCATAAGATCATGGACTCGATCGGCTTTGCGCTCGAGAATTTCAGCGCCGACGGCCAGTGGCGGACGCTCGATGGCGGCGCCGGCGGCACGCCGATCGATGTCTCCGTCGAGCTTTGGGATGGCACGCGCGTCACCGGTCCCGTCGAGCTGCGGGCAGCGGTCATGCGCTACTCGCCGCAATTCGTGCGCATGGCGACCGAGAAGCTCATGACCTACGCGCTTGGGCGCGGCGTCGAGTATTTCGACATGCCCGTGGTCCGCTCGATCGTGCGCGATGCCGAGCGTAACGACCATCGTTTCTCGTCGATCGTGCTTGGCATCGTCAACAGCGCGCCGTTTCAAATGCGAACGAAGGCCGAAGCCATCGCGCCCGATGCGGTCGCGGCGGCGAGAGGAGAGCTATGATGTTCATCACGAAAAAGCACTTGCCGCGTCGAACGTTCTTACGCGGCGCCGGCGTGACCCTTGCCTTGCCGCTGCTCGATGCGATGTTGCCGGCCGCAACGGCGCTGGCCCAAACGGCGGCGAGGGTCAAACGTTTCGTCGGGATCTGGCACCCGCATGGCGCTGCACCCGGCTACTGGAGCCCGGTTCAGGAGGGTCGCGATTTCGAGTTCTCGTTCATCACGAAGCCGCTCGAGCCGTTTCGCGAGCGCACCGTGCTGATCTCGGGCCTCGACTGCACGGCGGCGTACTCGACGCCCGAGGAGCCCGGGGGCAATCACGCGCGTGGCGCCGTCTTCCTATCCGGCGTTCGGCCGCGGCGCGATGCCGTGAGCCCCTACTTGGGCGTCACGATCGATCAGCTCATCGCCCAGAAATATGGTCAAGACACGTTGTTGTCGTCGATCCAGCTCGGCATCGAAGACGCGAGCCACAACAGCGGCAACTGCAACTGGGGCTACAGCTGCGCCTACACGAACTCCGTGTCTTGGGCCGACGCCGAGACGCCGTTGCCGACCGAGATCAATCCGCGCATGGCCTTCGAGCGCATGTTCGGCGACGGCTCGAGCCCCGCGGAGCGGCGGCTCGGGCGGCTGCAAACGGCGAGCGTCCTCGACTCGGTGAC
>DATFFV010000106.1:0-4301 GCA_035249885.1 Gammaproteobacteria bacterium
CACGCGCCGACGCAGGTGCAGCAGCTCGTGCAAACCGTCGCGGCCACGGCCGCCGGTGTGCCGCCGGAGAGCGTGTTCGTGCACACGACGTACTTGGGCGGCGGCTTCGGCCGCCGGCTCGAGGGCGACTTCGTGCCCGCGGCCGTCGAGGCGATGAAAGCCGTCGGCCGGCCCGTGAAGCTCGTCTGGACGCGCGAGGACGACACGACGCACGACCTCTACCGCCCCGCGGCCGTGCAACGGTGCGCGGCCGGCTGGGGCGCCGACGGCAAGCTCGCGGCCTGGAGATTCGAGATCTGCGCGCCGTCGCCGCTCGCGCGCTGGGCGCCCGGCGCGATCGAGCAGTTCGGCGGCGTCGATCCGTTCTCGGTCGAGGCCGCGGCCAACTATCCGTACGCGGTACCGAACGTGCGCGTCACGTACTTGCAGCACGAGCTCGGGCTCGACGTCGGCTTCGTGCGCTCCGTGAGCCACGCGACCAACTGCTTCGCCGTCGAGAGCTTCATGGACGAGCTCGCGAGCGCGGCGCGGCAGGATCCCGTCGAGTTCCGCCGCTCGCTGCTCGGGCCCGCGCAAACGCGCTTCTTGAACGTGCTCGACCGCGCCGCCGAACGCGCGGGTTGGCGCACCGGGCCCGCGTCGCGCGCGGGCGGCGCGCAGGGCGTCGCGCTCATGGAAGGCTACGGCACGTATCTCGCGATGGTCGCGAACGTCGCGGTCGACGACGGCCGCATGCGCGTGACCAAGATCACCTGCGTCGTCGACTGCGGCCAGATGGTGAACCCGTCGATCGTCGAGTCGCAGGTGCAGAGCAGCATCGTGTTCGGCTTGACCTCCGCGCTCTGGGGCGACATCACGATCGAAGGCGGCCGCGTGCAGCAGCAGAACTTCGACACCTACCGCCTGCTGCGCTTGAACGAGATGCCCGAGCTCGACATCGAGCTCGTCGTGAGCGCCGAGGCCCCGGGCGGCATCGGCGAGCCGGCCACGGCGCTCGTCGCGCCCGCGGTCGCGAACGCGGTGTTCGCCGCGACGGGCCAGCGCATCCGCTCGCTGCCGTTCGCGAAGCACGGGCTCGCGTAGCGCACGCGCTCGGGAATTAGCGGCCGCGCAAGATGTCCCCGATCGGCCCCAGCACCGAGCCTTCGTCGGTGCGCCGGCTCGCGAAGTTCGCCATGAGGCGCCCCGCGAGCCGCGAGAACGGCAAGCTCTGCAACCACACGTGCCCGGGTCCGCGCAGGCGTGCGAAGAACACGCCCTCGCCGCCGAAGATCATGCTCTTCACGCCGCCCACGGCAATGACGTCATAGTCGACGGTCTGCGTGATCGCCGCGAGGCAGCCCGTGTCGACGTGGAGCTCCTCGCCGTCCTTGAGCTCGCGCTCGACGAGCGTGCCGCCCGCGTGCACGAACACCATGCCGTCGCCTTCGAGCTTCTGCATGATGAAGCCCTCGCCGCCGAACAAGCCCGTGAGCACGCGCTTCTGAAACGCGATGCCGATCGACACGCCCTTCGCGGCCGCGAGGAACGCGTCCTTCTGGCAAATGAGCTTGCCGCCGAATCGGTCGAGGCCGAGTGCCAGGATCGTGCCGGGGTAGGGCGCGGCGAACGCGATGCGCGCCTTGCCGCTCCCCTGATGCGTGAACACGGTCGTGAACAAGCTCTCGCCCGTGAGCACGCGTTTGCCGGCGCCGACGAGCAGGTCCATGAAGCCGGCACTCTGGCCCGAGCCGTCGCCGAACACGGTCGTCATCTCGATCGACGTGTCCTTGTACATGAGGCTGCCGGCTTCGGACACGGCGCTCTCGCCGGGGTCGAGCTCGACCTCCACATACTGCATTTCGTGACCATGAATCTTGTAGTCGATCTCGTGCGCGGTCGGCATGGGGTGTCTCCTCCAGCAAACAGTGCGTCATGGTAGCGCTAGCTGCAGCGCGCCGGATGGCTGGCACGAAGCTTGCCTATCTTTCGTGCTCAAAGACCACAAGGAGATGTGTCATGACGAAGACAATGACTGTCGCGGCCGTGCTACTGGCTTTGCTGGCGGGACCCGCGCTCGCCCAGCGCCAGGATCGAGGCGGCGGGCGCAACCCCGAGGGGCTCTATCTCGGCGCCGGGGTCGGTGACTTCTCGTCGGCCGTCGACGAGATCAACAGCCTCGATGACGTCGACGACGTCGGCATCGACTTCAGCGATGGCGAAAACGCGAGGAAGCTCTTCGGCGGCTGGCGCTTCAACCGGTTCTTCGCGCTTCAGGCGGACTGGGTGGACTTCGGCGACTCGAGCGGCGCCGTATCGCCGTCGGTGAGCGGCACGTCCGACGTGCAAGGTTTGGCGCCGAGCGTCGTCGGCACGCTGCCGATCGGGCCGATCGAGCTCTTCGGCCGCGTCGGCAGGATGTTCTACGAGATCGACCTGAACCTGACCGGCGGCCGCATCATCGACGAGCGCGGCGAAGATACCGTCTGGGCCGGTGGCCTCGGCATCGACGTTCTCGACCGCTTGAACCTGCGGCTCGAGTACGAAGAGATCGATATCGCAGAGCTCGACGAGGCCGACGCGCTCTGGCTCACCGCCGCCTGGAAGTTCTAAAAACCTGTCCCCATTGCGGGTTTGCGCCAAGGGTTGCGCGAATTCGATACGTCTTGTGCGCAGCGCCGCAGCCGACACGCCGCGCGCGCGCACCACGCGCGCGCGGAACTAGGCAGCCGGATCAGGTAGTTACGCGCACCCCAAAGCAGTTGGCACGGTAGCTGCAACACGCAGCACCGTTCGCGCCAGCACGATTGGAGGGATCGCGCATGAACACGCAAGAGAGCGGCCGTGCCACAATCACCGGGCTAAAAAAAGAAGCCCCGAGGCAGGCCATGACCACGCCCATTCAATACCTGGACAAAGCCATGACGCGGCTCCGCGATCTCGGGCTCGTGCCCGAGAAGACCGAGGAAGCCCCGGTCGTGGCGTTGCTGAACCGCGTCGCGGATCTCGATCAGGACAAGGTCGTCGCGATCGCGCGCACGCTCTCGCAAGCGTCGCTGTTCAATCAAGTCGTGCGCGACCAGATCTCGTCGATGAAGCTCGGCGAGCGCTACGCGACGATCACCGACGGCTTCAACAGCATTCGCGCCGACGCGAAGAGCATGGTCGAGCAGATCGAGGACGGCCGCATCAACACCTGGGAGCGGCTCTCGAACGTGTGGCAGAAGGCCACGCGCGGCGACATCGCGAGCCGCTTCGAGAAGGTCAAAAGGATCTACCTCGACGTCGTCAAGGACTCGAAGGAACAGATCGATCGCGAGCACGTGATTCTTCAGGCCTATCTCGATTTTCGCGGCGCGCTCAAGGAATCCGAGGTACTGGCGCTGCAAGTCCTCAAGACCGCAGAGGGCGAGCTGGAAAAGGCGCAAGCGAAGCTCAAAGCGGCCGTCGAGGCCGTCGAGCAGGCGCCGAGCACGGACTTAGTCGCGCGCGCCAAGCTCGAGCTCAAGCGCGACGAGGAGCTGCGCAACGTCCAGGGCACCGAGGACCGCTATCAGATCTGCAAGGATCTCTCGGACAACCTCACGATCGGCTACAACACGTCCGAGGTCGTCATGGCCCGGCTCGTGCAGACGACGAACGCCAAGGACCGCGTCTACAAGCAAGCGGTCTCGTTCTTCGGCACCAACGAGACCGTGTTCACGGCTTTGAGCGCGTCGTTCACGGGCCTCTGGGGCCTGCACGAGAGCACGAAGACGCTCGAGGCCATGAAGGAAGGCGTGAGCCAGAGCCTCGAGGACCTCGCCGACATCGGCGGCAAAGTCCAAGAAGCCGCGCTCAAGGCCGGCTACGGCCCGACGATTCGCGCCGACGCCGTCAAGAAGCTCGTCGACTCGGTCGTGAACTACCAGCTCCGTTCGCGCGAGATCATCGCCGAGATGCGCGACCTCTCCACGAAGAACGCGGCCGAGATCCGCGACGCCGTCGAGCAGGGCAAGCAGCGGCTCGCCAAGCTCGTGCAGAGCGGCGAGGCGCTCGAGATGGCCGCGCTGCCGAAGTCTTGAGCGGTCAGGGCCCGCGGCTGCGATGAGCTCGGCCGTCGTCAAGGAACCCGCGCCCCTCGACGAGCTCATGCTCGCGATGGACGTCGTCGACACGCTGCGCCACAAGGAGCTCGTGCTCGCGCGCGAGCTCATGGCCGGCGAGCGCGACGAGGACCTGCTCGAGCGCCTGCGCGACATCTACACGGGCCAAGGCATCGAGGTCACCGACGAGATCCTCACGCAGGGCGTGAAGGCGCTGCGCGAGGAACGCTTCGTCTA
>DATFFV010000107.1:0-3068 GCA_035249885.1 Gammaproteobacteria bacterium
TGCCGTATTTACGGGTCTGTGCTATGGTTGGCCCATATGAAGACGACGATCGAACTTGACGACGAGCTCCTGCGCGCGGCCAAACAACGCGCCGCGGCCTCTGGCCAACCGCTGCGGGCATTTATCGAGGACGCCCTGCGTGCCCGGCTGCTGCCTCGCCCACGAGGCCGGAGCAAGTTCAAGCTGGACGTGCCGGTCATCAAAGGCAAAGCTCCGCCCGCCATCGACATCGCCGATCGCAACGCGCTCTACGATCTCATGGAGCGTGAGTGATCGCCGTCGACACGAATGTCCTCATCTATGCCCATCGCAGCGAGACGGAGCGTCATGTAGCCGCCCTCGAAAAACTCACGGCGTTGGCCGAGGGGGATGCGCCGTGGGGCCTGCCCGTGTTTTGTATCGCGGAGTTCGTACGCATCGTCACGCATCTGCGCGTGTTCACGCCTCCAAGCGACCTGCGGGCCGCCTTGGACTTCGTCGACGGATTGCTCGAGAGCCCCTCCGTTCGCTTGCTAGTGCCGGGTCAGGCGTACGCGAACACCTTTCGGGACGTCTGCGAAGCCGCAGAAGTGCGCGGGAACCTCGCGTTCGATGCGCAGATCACCGCTGTCTGCATCGACAACGGAGTACGCGAGATACTGACGGCTGACCGCGATTTCGCGCGGTTCGCTGCCATCAAGCCATTGCTCGTCTAGAGGTCGCCGAGATTGATCTCGTGGATGCCGCACTCGCGCTTCAAGCCGTCGAAGCGCGTCTCCTCGAGAGTGCCCACCTCGTGGATCGGCTTGGTGCTATGGCGGTCGCCGATCGACACGTAGCCTTGCTCCCAGAGCGGGTGGTAAGGCAATTGGTGTTTCGTGAGATAGCGGTGCACGTCGCGGTCGTTCCACTCGGCGATCGGATGCACTTTCCAGCGGCCGCCCGACCACTCGAGGTACGGAATCTGCGCGCGGCTCTCGGCTTGATTGCGGCGTAGGCCCGCGAACCACGTGCTCACGCCGAGGTCGCGCAGCGCGCGGCGCATCGGCTCGACTTTGTTTTCCTCGTTGTAGGCGTTCAGGCCTTCGAGGCCTTGCGTCCAACGCTCGCCATAGCGCGCTTCCTGCCACGCCACGGAGCGCTCGGCTCGGTACACCTTGAGATTGAGCCTCATTCGGGCCGTGAGCTCGTCGATGAAGCGATAGGTTTCCTGGAAAAAATAGCCCGTGTCGACGAGCACGATGGGAATGTTCGGGCTCACTTGCGTCACGAGGTGCAGCGACACGGCAGCCTGTGCGCCGAAGCTCGAGGTCAGAACGTGATTGCCGGGCAGGTTCTCGAGCGCCCACTCGATTCGCTGATCGGCCTTGAGCGCGGCGAACTTGCGGTTGCAGTGCTCGAGCGCGTGCGCGCGGCTCGTTTCCTCGTCATAGGCTTTCGCATTGAAAGCCGCTGCCGTGGAATCGGCGAGGGCCGGTACCGCGAGATCCTGCAGTGCTGCGTTCATGAGCGGGCCTTGAGATGAGCGTCTACGGTACGGGCCGGCCTTATGAACTTGAACGTTTAACTTCTTCTACCGCTATGCCCAAACCGAATAAAGCGCAGTGGGGCTGCAAACGCAGTAACGGCGCGGGTTCTAGCCGTCGGCGAGGATCGCGGCAACGGCCTCCTCGGCCGACTCCATGGCGCCCTCCATGCCCCGGCTCTGCGTCGCGAGATGCTCGCCGCAAAAGTGCAGGCGCCCGTGCGGCAAGCCGAGCACGGGCGCGAAGCGCGTGACCTCGCCGGGCCGAAAATAGGCCCACGCACCGGCCGCGTAAGCGTCGGCGCCCCACGAGTGCAAGCCGATGAGCTCGAGCTGGCCCTTCGCGGCGGGGCGCAGCGCTTCGATCGCCGCGATCACGGCGCGGCCCGCATCGGCGGGCGCGAGTCGATCGAGCTCCGCGGCGACGTCGCCCGTGACCCACGCCGTTAGGCTCGTGACCTCGGTCGGCCGGTCGCGATTGCGCGCTGCGGCGAGCATGCCGGCGCGCGTGTCGGTGAACAAGCTCGCCGCATAACCGTCGTGCTCCCAGAACCGGCTGCGCGGTGCGAGATAGACCTGCGTCAGCGCCTGTGCGGGCAGGGCCGCGACCGCGGCCGCTTGCGCCGCCGGCAACGGCGGATCGATGGCGATGCGTTTGAGCACGCCCGTCGGCACAGCCGCGACGACGTGCCGCGCCGTGAACGCGTGGCCGTTGGCGCAGGCTACGCGCGCACGACCCTGCTCGAGCGCGATGGCAGTGACCGCGTGGTCGAGCTCGACGCCGCCGGTGAGCGCCGCGGCCATCGCTTCGGGAATGCGCTGCACGCCGTGCCGCGCTGTGAAACCCAAGCTGTCCGCGGGCGCGAGCGCGCGCTGGCTCTTCGAGAACGCGCCGCGGAACAAGAGCAACAGCGCCGACACGTCGTGCGCGTCGCGGCCGAAGCTCACGTTGAGTCCGTAGGCGAGCGCGATCGCGCGCTCGCTCAAGCCCAGGCTCTTGAACCAGTCGTGGGCCGACACGTCGAGCGCGGCATGCCGCGGTTCGAGCCAGTCGCTCGGGTTCTCGAGCGGGTTGTCGCGCATCGTGAGCACGCGATGGTAAGTCCACGGCAAGTGCTGCTTGTCGGCCGCGGGGAAATCGTTCTTGGGATGTGTCGCCCAGTCCTGTTGGCGAATGATCTCGCCATCGAGCGCCAGGTCTTGCTCGCGAAAGAACTCGAGGACCGGCGTGACGTCCATGAGCTCGACGCCGTGGCGCTCGGCCGCGGCGAGGACGCGCGCGTAACCCGCGCCGATGTAGGTGCCGCCGGCCTCGGCCGTGCCGCCCTGCTGGCGCATCGAGTGGATGCGGCCGCCGACTCGCCGTTGAGCCTCGAGCACGAGCACGCTCGCGCCGGCGGCTTCGAGCGTGAGCGCCGCGTGCAAACCCGCGAGCCCGGCGCCGACGACGACGACGTCGCGAGCGACGGATGTCACCGCGGGGCTCGGCGTCCGCGGAACGGGTCGTCGACGCCGCAGAGCGCCGGCTTCAAGGGTCCGCTGCGCCCGCTCAAGCAGCAGTCGG
>DATFFV010000108.1:0-3994 GCA_035249885.1 Gammaproteobacteria bacterium
ATGAAGACGATCGACGATTTGGGCACGAACCCGATCACGGCCGAGGAAGTCGAGCGCACGCGCAATCAGGCTATGTCCGGGTTCGAGCGGGCCATGAACAACACGCAGGCCATCGCCGTGCAGCTCAGCAATTGGGCGTCGATCGGCGATTGGCGCCTGCTGTTCCTCGACCGCGACCGCGTCCGTCAGGCGACCGTCGCCGACACACAGCGCGTGGCGCTCGAGTATTTCAAGAGCTCGAATCGAACCGTCGGCCTGTTCATCCCCGGCGAGCCGGACCGCACCGAGATTCCGGCGCGGCCCGACGTCACGGCCATGCTCGAGGGCTACAAGGGCGACGAAGCGCGCTCCGAAGGCGAAGCGTTCGATCCGACGCCCGCGAACATCGACGCACGCACGTCGCGAGTGGAGCTGCCGAACGGCATCAAGCTCGTCATGCTGCCGAAGGAAACGCGCGGCGATGCCGTCAATGCCCTCATTCGCCTGAACTACGGCGACGAGAACAGCCTGAAGGGCGTCGGCCGGTTCAGCGGGCTCATGACGCAGATGATGATGCGCGGCACGCGCGAGCGATCGCGGCAGGAGATCCAGGACGAGCTCGCGCGCCTGCAGAGCCAGCTCGTCGTCGGCGGCGGCCCGGGCCTTACGTCCGCGAACATCCAGAGCACACGCGAGAACCTCGCGGCGACGCTCGAGCTCGCGATCGAGGTGCTGCGCGAGCCGGCATTCCCCGAAGCCGAGCTCACGACGCTCAAGGGTCAGCTGCTCACCAACATCGAGGCGCAGCGCAGCGAGCCGCAGTCGATCGTCGGGCGCGCTTACGGCCGGCACTGGGCGCGCAACTATGCGCGCGACGACGTGCGCTACGCCGCGACGGTCGACGAAGACGTCGAGTTCATCACGCGCGCCACGGCAGCGGACCTGCGCACGCTGCACTCGGGGTTCCTCGGCGCCACGAACGCCGAGGTCGTGATCGTCGGCGACTTCGATGCCGAGGCGATTCGCGCGCTGCTGACCGAACGGCTCGGCGACTGGCGCAGCCCCAAGCCGGCCAGCGACGTGTTGAACCTCTACGCCAACCTCGCGACCGATCCGACAACCGAGGTGTTCAACACACCGGACAAGGAGAACGCGTTCTTCCTGGCCGGTATGCCGATCGAGATGCGCGACTCGCATCCCGACTACCCGGCGCTCGTGCTCGGCAACTACATCTTGGGCTCAGGCCCGGCCTCGCGCCTGTTCGGCCGTATCCGCGGCCGCGAGGGGTTGAGCTACGGCGTCGGCTCGGGTTTCGGCGCATCGCCGCGCAGCGACGGCGCGACGTTCACGGTCAACGCGATCTCCGCGCCGGAAAACAGCGAGCGTGTCGAGGCGTCGTTCCGCGACGAGCTCACAACCATACTGCGCGACGGCTATACGGAACAGGAGTTCGCCGAAGCGAAGCGCAGCTGGGCGCAGCAACGCCAGATCGCTCGCACTCAGGACGGCGGGGTCGCTGCCACGCTGGGCCTATGGACGCACGTGGGCCGCACGATGGCATGGGACGCTGAGCTCGAGGCGCGCGTGCAGGCGCTGACCGTGACCGAGGTGCGCGACGCGATGAACCGCCACCTCGACGTGAACAAGATGACGTTCATGCGCGGCGGCGACTTCGAGGGCCGCACGTCGCAGTAATAGAGTCTGGGCCTCGAGTCTTACCGCTGTGCAACGCGGTTGAAGGCCGTTCGGACCACAACCGCGAGGGACTATTTCGGCGCCGTCGCTCGTTATATTGGGCATGAGCAACGGGCGCAGCATGTACTTTTCGATACGTACCTCGATAGCACGGAACGCAAGTCGCGCTGCGGCCAGCATCGGCGCGGTCGTCAAGAATCGCCTACGCTCCAGCCGCCGCGCCGTGTTGGGGCTCGCGCCCGATCCCGCGACCACGGAAGAGCCGATCGTGCAGATCTACGGCGCACGCTGTCGCAGCTTGCTCGGTCTTCTCGGTGTGCACACCTGGATCGCGACGAAGCGCCGCGGTGCGAGGGCCTTTACGGTCTACGAAGTGACTGGCGGGCGCCTGCGCGTGCGCGCGCCAGTACTCTCGATTCGCCGCCGCGCGCCGGACTCGCCGTGGTTCGGCAATCCGCCCGAGCGGTTCTGCGACAAGCGCGGCGACGGAGTGGACGAATTGATCTCGCGCATCGAAGACGCCGCGCGCGAGTACCCCTATGCGAGCGAATACCGGGTCTGGCCGGGACCCAATTCCAACACCTTTTGCGCCCACGTTGCGCGTAGGGTCCCCGAGCTGGAGGCGGACCTTCCGCCGACTGCGATCGGCAAGGACTATCTCGTCGACCGACTCGCGGCGACGGCGCCGAGCGGCCATGGATTTCAGGTGTCGCTGTTTGGGTTGGTCGGCGTGCTGGCAAGTCGCATCGAAGGCGTCGAGATCAACGTGCTCGGTCTTTCGTTCGGGATCGACCCATTTTCTCCCGCGCTCAGGATCCCGTTGCTCGGCCGCATCGGCGTGGCGCACCCGAATCGCTCGAGGCTCCGCCGTCAGTCACCGAAACCGCGTTTCGCTTTCTTCAGAAACTCGGCGAGCGCGTCGGGATGGCAGGGCTTACTGAAGAAGAATCCCTGCATCTCGTCGCAGCCGTTGTCGCGTAGGAACTGATGCTGCGCGGCCGTTTCGACTCCCTCGGCCACGACGCGCACGCCTAGCGCCTTCCCGAGCGACACGACGGCCTTCGTGATCGCCGTGTCGTCTTCGCTCTGCGGAATGTCGCGCACGAACGCGCGGTCGATCTTCAGCGTATCGATCGGAAAGCGCTTGAGCTGCGACAGCGACGAGTACCCGGTGCCGAAATCGTCGATCGCCAGCCGGATACCGAGCTGCTTCATCTCCCCGGCTTTCTCGGCGGCGATGTCGACGTGCTGCATGATCATGCTCTCGGTGATTTCGAGCTCCAGCAACTCGGGCGCCATGCCGGTTTCGGTGAGGATTTCCGCAATGTCGCTCAGCAGCGCGGCGTCTTTGAACTGCCGCGGCGAGAGGTTCACGGACATCACGACGCTCGGCAGGCCGCGCTTTTGCCAGGCCACGTTCTGCTCGCAAGCCGTACGCAGGACCCACTTGCCGATCGGCACGATCAGGCCGGTATCCTCGGCGAGGGGAATGAACTGCGCCGGCGACATCGTGCCGAGGTCCGGATTCCACCAGCGCAACAGCGCCTCCACGCCGCGGATCTCGCCCGTGGCGATGTCGACCCTCGGTTGATACTGCAGCGAGAACTCGCCGCGCTGCAACGCGTTGGCCAGCCGCACCTCGAGCTCCAGGTGCTCGACCGACATGGGAGTCATGTCCGCCGAGTAGAACTGGAAGTTGTTCTTGCCTTCTTCCTTGGCGAGGTACATCGCCATGTCGGCGTGCTTGAGGAGCATGGCCGCGTCGCGCGCGTCGTTCGGGTAGCTCGCGATCCCGATGCTGCCCGTCACGCGGCACTCGTGACCCATGATCGTGATCGGCGCGTGCAAGCTGGCCAGGACTCTCTTGGCCGTTTCGGCTGCGGCCTGGATGTCTTGAAGCTGGTTCAGCAATACGACGAACTCGTCGCCGCCGAGCCGGCCGACCACGTCGGAGCCGCGGATACACCGCCGGAGGCGACCCGCGACCTCCTTGAGCAACAGATCGCCGGCCTCGTGGCCGAGCGAGTCGTTGACGATCTTGAAACGGTCGAGGTCGACGAACAGGACGGCGCACTTGCGATCGTGACGTTTCGCGGCATCGATTGCCTGCTGCAACAGCTCGCCGAACAGCGTCCGATTCGGCAGTCCCGTGAGCTCGTCGTGTGTCGCGAGATACTGAACCTTGTCCTCGGCCGTCTTGCGGACGGTGATGTCCTCGACGATCGAGACGTCGTGCAGCCGTTTGCCGCCGGGACCGCGCCGTGCGGCAATCGTCAGGTTGACCCAGATCGGCGTGCCGTCCTTGCGGATGTACCGTTTC
>DATFFV010000109.1:0-3137 GCA_035249885.1 Gammaproteobacteria bacterium
CTGAGCTCCATCGGCTGCAGTCTGACAATGCCGGTCGAACCAGGCTGTCGCATGGTCGCAGACGTCGTCCAGTGCACCGGGCTCCTCGAAGAGATGCGTAGCCCCCGGGACGACGGTGAGCCCTTTGACGCACGCGAGCACGCGAAGCGCCTGCTCGTGAGGTCGAGCACCACGGGATCGTCGCCGCCGACGATCAACAACGTCGGCGCGCGCACGCCAGTCAAAGCCGCCCCGGCCGCCCGGCAAGGCGTCGAGCGAGTCGAGAGCACGCGTCCGATGGTCTTTTGCATGGCGCCTCGTCCAGCACCGGGAGATGCGACAACCTAGCGAGGCCGCGCGGGTGGCGGCATACGAGGTTGTACGTAGGACGAGCTGGGCGGGGTACGCGGTTCTACGGATGCCGCGCGGGGCCGCCCGGGTGGACAATGGCCTGGTATCCATACCAATCCATACCATAAGGGGGTCATATGGCGTCCCAGAACAAAGTCAGTGGCGGTCAACGTCAACAAATGATCGCGGAAGCGGCCTACTTCCGCGCCGAGCGGCGCGGCTTCGACGGCGGCGATACGGTCCGGGATTGGTGCGAAGCCGAGGCCGAGGTCGACGCGCGGTTGCGTCAGCTCGAGGACGAGCATCTCGTCGAGCGCATCGAGGAAGTCCTGGCGACGGTGAGCAAGAAGCTCGTCGGCCTGCGCCGTAAAGCTGCGCGTCTATCGACGGAAGCACGCGGCGAATGGCAGAAAGACATCAACAAGCTCGTAGTGCTGCGCGACAACCTGCGGCCGAAGCTCACCGAGCTGCGCGAGCGGGGCGAGCAGGCGAGTCACAAAGTGCGCGAGCAGGCCGACAGGATTCGCACCGAGATCGCCGATCTCGTGCAACGGCTCGGGTCGAACGCGCCGCACTGATTGGCGTGCCGCGGCCAATCCGCGGAAACGCCCGGCTGCTGCCGCAGCGCGTGGCTGCGAATCGCCTCGGCGATGCAGCACGTGAGCTTGCGGGCCGTCGGAAGGTGCAGGAACTCAAACACTGGTCGACGAACGACGCGTCGCGCGCGGTGTCGAGTCACTCAAATCCCGGATCGTAGCCCGCGATCAGTTGGTACTTGGAGTCGAGGAATGCCACGAGATCGATGAGTTGACGCACGGTCATATTGTCGATCTCTGGCGTGGGCATCGGAGAATCGAGCGGCAGCTCCGCGTTCAAGAGTAACTGATCGCGGTACTTCTCCGAGATAGCGTGGTTCGGGTTGATGATCGACGTCATGAGATCGGCATAGCTCCTGACGATGGTCGTCTCGCCACCGAGCTCGAGTATGGGAGGAGACGCGCCGGCGAGTGCCGGCAGCCGCTCGTCGGCCACGCTGTGACACTGCTGGCACTGATGATCGATAAAGGCTTGCCGGCCCGCGGCAATGTTTCCCTCGTCGCGCGGAAAGCCGAAGATTGGAGTGTAGGCGCATCCCGCGGCGAGCACCGCCGGCGCCGACAGCAAGACGATCAGTATTCTCTTTTTCTGCATCACGAGTGTCCTCAGTCAAGTCGATCGGTTCACCGTATGACGGGCGCGAGCACACGTCTACGGTGGCGTCATTCTGCGATTCGGCTCAGTCTGCATGACCGGCTCCTCCACCGCGACTGCGGCTTGTACATACGGCGGCAGGCGCCGCAGAACGCCTCGGGTCATCCGGTCAGCCGAAGTACGCGTCGGCCGCGTATCGTCGCATCATTCGATGGCTGTGAAACAGCGACGCGTTGCGCGCGATCGCTCCCTTCATGATCTTGATCCAGCCGTCGCGCGTCGCGTACAGCGGCAGCACGACGCGCTCGAGCTTGTCGTACAGCGAGACCGCGTCCGAGCCCCCGGGGTCCCCATTGCCGATCGCCCAACCCGTGACGCCCTCGATGTGTCCGTCGACCCACCAACCGTCGAGCACGCTCAGATTGGGCACGCCGTTGAGCGCGGCCTTCATGCCGCTCGTGCCGGACGCCTCGAGCGGCGGCTGCGGCGTGTTGAGCCAGATGTCGGCGCCCGACACCATCGCGAGCGCTGTCGCCATCGTATGGTCCGGCAGAAACGCGATGCGAATCGAGCCCGCGAGCTCGCGCATCCAATGGTGCAAACGCCCAATCGCGTCCTTGCCGCCCTGATCTTGCGGGTGCGCCTTGCCGGCGAACAGCGCCTGAAACGGTTGCCGCGCCGCGATCGATTTCAAGCGTTCGAGGTCTTTGAAAAAGAGCTCGGGCCGCTTGTATTGCGTCATTCGGCGTGCGTAGCCGATCAACGGCAGGTCGGGATCGAAGGCGACGCCGGAGGCCGCGCGTACGCGCTCGATCAGCGCACGTTTCGCCTCGGCATGGCAGCGCCAGACATCGTCGTCGGTGAGCGCGACCTCGGCGCGCATGAGCCGCTCGGGCTCGAGACGCCAGCCCGCGACGTGCGCGTCGTAAAGACCCGCGAGCGCGGGGCTCGCCCAGGTCGACGGGTGAATGCCGTTCGTGATCGCGCTCACGCGATACTCGGGATAGAGCTTCTGCGCCGTCTCGGCGTGGCGGCTCGTGACACCGTTGACATGCTCGCTCATGTTGAGCGCGAGACGCGTCGTATTGAGCTCGTTCTCGCCGGCGAGGCGGCGCAGCGTCCGATAGTCGACGAAATCGCCGAGCACGCGTTGCACGAGGTCGTAGGGATACCGATCGTGGGCGGCCTCGACCGGTGTATGCGTCGTGAAGTGGCACTTCGCTCGGACGCTCGGCACGTCGTACGGCGAATCGCCGGGACGCAGGACCTCCGGCTCGTACTCGGCGCGCCGCAGCAGCTGCAGCGTCAGAAGCGCCGAATGACCTTCGTTCAGGTGGTACGCGAGAATATTGAAGCCGAGCGCGTCGAGCATCCGCACGCCGCCGATCCCGAGCACGATCTCCTGGCTCAACCGATAAGTCTGGTCTCCGCCGTATAGATAATGCGTGAGCGCCCGGTCGCGCGGGTCGTTCTCGGGGAGGTCCGTGTCCAGCAGCACGACCGGCTGCCTGCCGCCGATGCCCTCGACCACGTAGAGCCAGCCGCCGACCCAGACCTCACGGCCGTCGATCGTCAGCGAGACCTTCGCTGGCAGCGGCTCGGCCCAAGCTTCCGGC
>DATFFV010000110.1:0-2341 GCA_035249885.1 Gammaproteobacteria bacterium
TGCGGCATCGCGCGGCTGCGCTCGAGCGCCTGCGACATGCCGCCGCCGCTGCGATAGCTACCCTCGCGGGTCACGACCGTGCCTCGGCTCGCGTCGCTGCGCTCGATGTTCGGCGCGCGCGCTTGCGACATGCCGCCACCACTCGACGGGCGAGTCGTCGTCGTCGGGCGACCCGTCGCGGCTTCCTGCCGCGCGCGGCCCGTCGTCTCGGTGCTGCGATTGCGATACGTGGAGCCGCCGGTGCTCGCGGTTGCGCGGCTTTGCTGGGACGTCGTTGCGCGCGGCGCGGTGCGCACCTGGCCTTCCGTGCTGCGGGTGCGATACGTCGAGCCGACCGTAGTGGTGCCGCTCGCCCGCGGCGGTTCGTTGGCCGTGTAGACGCGGCCTTCGTAGCCGCGCACGACGGGACGGCCGCCGTAGCGGTGGCGCGGCTCCCAGACGTGGCCGCGGCCGATGTTGACGTTCAGGTAGACGTTCCGCACGTACCACGGGTCGTAGTACCGCCAGCCGTAGTAGGGGTGGCTGTGAAAGCCGTAGTCGTAGACGTGCAGGTAGTGCGTGTGCCAGCCGATCGAGAACCAGCTGCGCACGCCCCAGAAGAAGCCCGTGTCGAACACGTAGTGCGCGGGATACGGGTAGTAATAGACCGGATAGCGCCGCGGGTAGTAGTAGTACACGGGCGACGGCTGATAGACGACCACGTACTCGGGCTCGTAGTACGGCACGTAGATGACCTCGGGGTCCGCAGGCCTGATCGAGATGGTCCGGTCGGCGCGCGTGATGGTCTGCCGGTCGTCGCTGCGCAGATTGCCGGCCTCGTAGGCGCGGTCGCGGAATCTCTGGATCGCGTCGAGCACGTCGGCGCGCTGGTTCAGCACGGCCGCGCCGAGGTCGTACATCCAGTCGAGATCCTCGTTCAAGAGCTCGATGACTTCGGGGTAATTGAGCAGTGCGACGACGGAGTCGTCCCACTCCTCATCGGGCTCGAGACGCGAGTCGCGCTCGCGGTCCTCGAGGAACCGCTCGGCCGCGACGACTTGCAGCGGATACGTCGAGGCGGGCAGCACGATCGCGACGAGGTCGTCGGGGTAGAGCGCGATCGGTCCCACGAGCTCGTCGAGCTCCTCGGGCGTGGCCAGCGTGAAGGCGGGCGCGTCTTGTGCGGCGGCGGGCCGCAGCACCGCAGCGGCAGCGGCGAGCATCAGCACGCCCAGGGCGACCCCAATGCGGGCCCAGGCGGTCGTCGCGGCGTAAGCGGTCATACGAGCACTCGTCTTCATGACAGGCCTCCAATCGGCGGGTGCGCGGTCGAAGCACGCTCTGCGCCCCAGCCTGGCAGCCACCTTACGTCTTTCGAGCTGAACCGCGCCTTAACGGCCCGCCGGGAGGCCCGCCGCGGCTCACCAGCCCTCGAGGACCCCGCCGTCGAACCAGTCCCAGAGCAGGTAGAAGACGAGCTCCGTGGGGCGACTGCTGCGATCCGTGATCGGCTGGCGAATTCCAATCGCGCCAAGGACATGCTGCCTCGTGTTGAGGGAGACCTGGAGCTGGGGGACGAGATCCCACTGTGTGCTCGCGCCGCCCGTGAGCTCGCGCGCGCCGAGGACCTCGATCATGGGCGTCCACGCGCGGCCGAACGGCGAGTCGGCGGTCCAGGTTCTGCCCGCGGCGGCGCGCACGACGAGCTCGTCCTCGAAGGCCGAACTGTTCGGGAACTCCAAGATGCCCTGGACTTGAACGAACGAGTCGCGCGGCAGCATCTTGCCGTAGAGCACGAACGACTCGAGCACCGTCGTGCCCTTGCCCAGGCCTTTCGCCTCGTCACCCGTCGGTAGCACGAGCTCGCCGCCGACCGAGAGGATCGCGCCGCGCTCGAGGCTGTGGCGCAGCGTGTGCTTGACGCCGATGCCGAGGTCGCCCGTGCCGCTCTGCCAGCCCGCAGGCGCGCCAAGATCGGCGCGCGCGACCGGCAGCTTGATCTCCATCTGATTCAAGGGCCCGAAACGCTGCTCCCAAAGGAACTCATGACTGATCGAGTCGAGGCCCTCGCCGACGAGCGTCGTCGTGATGACGGCCTCGTCCTCGGGGTAGGCCTTCTCGGTGAACAGCGCACGCGGCAAGTTGAGCTCGCCGCGCGGCCAGCGGGGATCGGTGCAGAACGCGCGGATCTGCTTCAGCGCCGCGTTGATCTCCTCGGGAGCGAGCGCCTCGCCGAACGCAGGCATGAGCCGGTCGAAACCGCGGATCGGGCCGCCGCGATGCGCGATCGCATACCAGTCGGAATCGGGCTCGCGGACCGCGAAGTCGCAATCGGTGAAGTCGGGCACGGCGGGCCCGAACG
>DATFFV010000111.1:0-2186 GCA_035249885.1 Gammaproteobacteria bacterium
CGGCGCCGTCGGCCGCGCACACGTAGAACAGGTTCGTCTCGGAGTCGTACGAGCTCGGCGGCCAGTTCGCGCCGCCCGTGCCGAGCGGCTTCACGACCACGGGCTCGTCCCAGAACGGCGTGAAGATGCGGCCGTTGTTGATGAGCTTGAAACCCTCGGGCTCGATGTCGATTTCGTGCGGGATGACCTCGTCGCCGATCGGGATCGGCTGCGTGGCCGCGGTCGCCTGGCGCGGCTCCTGCGGCACCGGAACCTCCTCGATGCCGACGAGCGGCTCGCCCGTCACGCGATCGAGGATGTAGACGTAACCCGTCTTGCCGATCTCGACGATGCCCTTGCGCAGCGTGCCGTCGTACATCGCGTCGAACAGCACCACGGGGTTCGGCGAGTCGTAGTCCCAGAGATCGTGATGCACCTGCTGGAAGTGCCAGCGGTACTTGCCGGTCTTCGCTTCGATCGCGACCATCGAGACGCTGAACAGGTTGTCGCCGGGACGCACGGAGCCGTTCAAGTCCGGGCCCGGGTTGCCCGTCGAGAAGTACACGAGCCCGAGCTCGGGATCGACGGCCGGCGTCTGCCACACGGCCGCGCCGCCGTACATCCACGTGTCGTTGTCGCTGGGCCACGTGTCGTGGCCGACCTCGCCGGGGCCGGGGATCGTATAGAAGGTCCAGACGAGCGCGCCGTCGCGGGCGTCGTAAGCCTTCACGCGGCCGCGGCTCGCGCGGTCGCCGCCCGCGAAGCCCGTGATCACGAGCCCGTCGTAGTAGAGCGGCGCAGTCGTGATGCTGAAGCCGTCCTGGTTCGTCTCCGCCTGGATGGACCACACGACCTTGCCCGTTGCGGCGTCGAGCGCGACGAGCTTGCCGTCGAGCTGACCCGAGAAGACCTTGCCGTCGCCGATCGCGACGCCGCGGCTGAGCCAGCCGCAGCAGATGACCGTGATGTTCGGGTCGAGATGCGCCTCGTGGGTCCAGAGGATCGCGCCCGTGTCGGCGTCGAGCGCGAACACGTCGTTGGCGCCCGTCGGAATGTAGATGACGCCGTCGTAGACGAGCGGCTGCGCTTGACCCGAGTACTTGCTGTCCGTGCCCGAGCCGTTCAAGTGCGTGCGCCAAGCGGGCTTCAACGTGGCGACGTTTTCGCGGTTGATGCGCGCGAGCGGCGAGTAGCGCTGGTTGTAGAGGTTGCCGCCGTTCGTGATCCAGCCGTCCGTGGGTGGCGCCGTGAGCTGCTGCGCCGTGAACTTCGGCGGCGCGGCGGGGGCGCGTTGGGCCTCCGCGGGTGCGCGCTGCGCGTCGGCGTTGCACCCGGCGAGCATGGCCGACAGCACGGCGAGGGAAACCAGATTTTGGGTAGAGATTGGCATGTTGTTTATCGGCCCCCAGCGGCGATTGGGGAACATTGTGGACCAGAAGACACCCCCTCGTGCTACCCCCTCTTGGGCGATCGTCAGGTCGGCGGACGATCTACCCCCGATCGTCCCTTTTTCGGACGACCTCCGCTCGATCGTCCGAACACCTGACGGTCTCGTGAAGGGGTAGCATGCGCGCGGGTCGCCGTACCGCGCGCCGACTCGTGCCCCCTACTGATAGCGAAACACCTTCGCACCCCCCCAACCCGCGGCCAGGGCCGCCGCGACGAGCGCCGCGACGTGCGGCACGGCCGTGGCCGGCGCGTAGCCGAAGTTCACGAGCTTGTGCAGAGCGTCCATCGTCCAGCCGGTCGGCAGGACGAAGCCCAAGCTCTGCATCCACGGCGGCGTGATCTCGATGGGCCACCAGCAGCCGCCCAGCGCCGCGAGCACCATGCTCGTGAGGACGCCGATGCCCACCGTCTGCGCCGTCGTGCGCGCAACGCTGCCGAGCAGCAGCGCAAGCGAGGCGTTGAGCCCGGCCCAGGCTGCGAGCACCGCGAGCACCATGAGCACGCTCTGGCCCCAGTCGACGCGGAACAGCAGGCTGCCGAGCACCATCGCAAACGCGAGCTGCACGAGCCCCATCGCCACGCGCGCGAGCCACTTGCCGAGCACGATCGACCCGCGCGAGATCGGCGCCGACGCGAGCCGCCGCAGCAGTCCATTCTCCCGCTCGACGACGAGCATGATCGCGCCGGAGGTGAGCAGGATGATCATCGTGAACATGACCATCGTCCCGGGCACGGCCTGCGCAAACCCCGAGGGCGGC
>DATFFV010000112.1:0-6788 GCA_035249885.1 Gammaproteobacteria bacterium
ACCGCCGTCGAGCAGAAGCCGCGGAATAGACGATCGGTGACGCTATTGATCGGGAGCTCGGGCGGCGGCCCCGCGTAGGGAGCGTCGACGAGGCCCGAGAAGTCGAAGTCGAACGGCACCACGAGCTGCGACGCGTCGGCCGCGCCAAGCTGCAGCGCGTTGTGGCCCGCGACGATCGACCAGTCCGTGTTGCCGATCAAGTATTCGAACAGCGCATACGTCGCGAGCGAGCGTGGATCGGCCTGCGCGGCGTCGAACTCGTCGGTGTCGAGCACCGTTGCACCGCGCCGCGCCGCCAACGAGTCGAAGTGTTCCGTGAAGAATGCGTAGCGCTCGACCGTGCGCTCGCGAACGGGGTCGCGGTAAGTGATGCGCGCGAGCCGCACGCGCAGGCTGTCGTCGCTCAAGAGATTGTAGATGCGATAAGCCAAATACTCCTTGAGCACGAGCTGCTCGTAGCTCGCGGGGCTCACGCGGCAATGGGTCGTGAGCGGCACCATCGATTGGCCCTCGAACAACGTGCCGTCGGTCGCGCCCGTCATCGTCACGAACAGCGGCGGGATCGTGCAGTTGCCGGCGGTGTTGCGCCATTTGCCGCGGGCGCGAACCGTCACGGCGATCGACTGCTCGGTGCCGTCGGCTGCGCGGTACTCGAGAGTCGCGGGCGCGTCCTCGCACCGGGCCCTCTGCCCGCGGCACAGCGCCTTGTCCTCCATGACGAGCTCGAGCGCGAGCGGCTCGTGGCCGGCGAACAACGTCGCGGTCTGCGCGGCCGCGGGGCGCTGCACGGCGAAGGCGGCCACGGCGAACGTGGCAGCCGCAGCGCCCACGAGGACAGGGCGCCAATTGATCTTGAGCTTGAACGCGGCTCGCTTCGTATAGCGCTTGCCGATGCAGATCGCGACGTAAATCCAGACCACGGAGATCAGGACGTTGAGCAGCGCGAAGTGCTGAAACCCGAGGTTGAGCCAATTCACGCCCACATAGACGACGCCCGCTTGCACGAGGTCGCCCAGGCGCCAGAAGAAAGTGTCGACGGCCGTCTTGCCCTCGTACTGATGCGACGTGGGCAACGGCAGAAAGAGCGCATGGCGCGCGGTGTTCATGATCGTGTAGTTCGTGCTGTTCTCGAAGATCTTGATCACGCGGACGACGCCGAAGATCGGCAGGAACGCGACGAGCCCGTAGCCGAGCAGTGCCACGACCGGCAGCACGAGGATCGCACCCTGCACGCCGATCCAGCGGAAGAGCCGCGCGCACAGGAACAACTGGAGAGCGACGCCCAGCGCGTTCGTCACGAAGTAGAAATCCGCGTAGAACGCCGCGATCAGAGTCTTCGCGTCGAGGCTGGGATCCGCGGCCACCTGGAGCGCCGTTTGGCTCTTGACGAAGGCCGTGAGCACGTACTCGCCCGTCGTGTTGACGCAGTTCAGGAGCACCGCGAGCACCGCGAGCAGCAGCAGGTAGCGATCCTTGAGCACGAGGGCGAGGCCGCCGAGCAAGTGCGACTGGCGGGGCTCCGGCGCGCGCGTGGCGCGCGCGTGCTGCGGCACGGCCCTGGCCGTCCGGTCGACGAGCGGCAGCGTTGCGACGAGCAGCCCGGCGACGATCAGCATGAGATTCCACTCGCCGAGGGACGCATAGAGGGCGCTGCTGATCTTGGGGCCCGCGAGGCTGCCCAGCGTGGCGCCCGCCATGATGACGGGCAGCAGCCGCTGGCCGCTCTCGGTTCCGAAGCAATGAGCGGCGTGGGCCCAGAACTGCGTCAGCATCGTGACGCTGAAGACACCCACCCACACGTAGTACATGAAACCGACGTCGACGCCGGCGCGGCCGAGCACGTAGAACGGCACGAGCTGCGCTGCGAACAGCACCGTGACCGAGCGCACGAGGCGCGAGCCGGTGGTGCGGCGGGCCAGTTGGCTGTAGAGGGGCACGAGCACGAGCAGCGCGGCCGCCGTCGCGGCGCAGGCGTAGCTCTTGAGCTCGGCCGAGCCGTTCCCGAGCAGCAGCGGCTCGCGAATCGTCCGCAGGATGTAGTAGGCCACGAGCAGCACGAACGCGTAGGTGAAGAACAGGAGCGCGCAGGCGCCTTCGCCGGGCCGCACCGTCGTGAACAGCCCAAGGACGCGCTCCACGACCGACAAGCGCGCCGTCGCCGCGGGGGCTCCGCCCGGTGTTGCGGCGGGCTCGAGAAGGCCGATCGTCGATTCGCTCATCTGAATTTCCCCTGCGGCGCCAAAGTGCGTGGGGGAAAGTGTGGTCTTTATGCTCCGTAAGCGACTGATCTATGTAAGATTTTTTCCTTCGTAAACCTGCGTTTTTTCTGTGTTTGCGCTGCCTTCCGGCCCGCGGCCCAGACGTTGCCCGCCACACCGCCCGTGTGGCTAACTTCGCGGCGATGGATCAGAGACTTAGGCACGGATTCCGTTTGGGGGCGTTCGACGTCGAGCCGCTCGCTGGACGCATCAGCGGACCCGACGGCGCCGAGCACGTCCAGCCCAAGGTCATGGACGTGCTGCTGTTCCTGGCGGCGCACGAGGGCCAAGTGGTCGAACGCGACACCTTACTCCAGCAGGTCTGGCAGCGCGTGACGTCGGAAGAAGTGCTGACGCGCTGCATCAGCGAGCTGCGACGGGCGCTGGGTGACGATCGCGGCACGCCGACCTATATCCAGACCGTGCCGAAACGCGGGTATCGACTCGTCGGAAAGTTGATCGTTGCGGCCGAAGAGGGGGCCCAGTCCGCCGTAACGCCGGCCGCCCCGGCACCCGCCGTCGCCGCCGGCCCGCCTGCACTCGCGGCAGCGCTGGCCTCCGTGGCCGTCTTGCCGTTCGACACGCATTCCGCCGATCCCAACCAGGCTTTCTTGGGTGACGCCTTCGCCGCCGAGCTCCACGGCACGCTCGCGCGCGTCGACCGCTTGCGCGTGGCGTCGCGCCGGGCGTCGTTCGTTTTCAAAGACCCCGGCACGGGCCTCGAGGAGATCGGCAAGCGGTTGAACGTGGACTACGTGATCTCGGGAAGCCTGCGCTGCGCCGGCCCCGCGCTGCGCGTGTTCGCCGAGCTCAGCGACGCCCGCAACAACACGCAGCTCTGGGCGCAGAGCTACGATCGCAACAACGAGGATCTGCTCCGCGTCGAGCGCGAGGTGGCCGAGGCGATCGTGAGCTCGTTCACGACGCTGAAGCTGCGCGCCGAGACGAGCGGCGCCCGCCAGCAGGCCAGTGTCAGTCTCGATGCCTGGGGGCTGGTGCAGAAGGCGCGCGCGTTCGTGCTCGACTACTCGGCCGAAGGGTTGGCCGCGGCCATCGAGCCGCTCGAGCGCGCGATCGAGCTCGACCGCGACTATCCCGCGGCGCATGCCACGCTGGCCTCGCTGCTCGTGGAGCGGCTCGTGAACGGCTTGAGCGAGGACGCGGCCGCCGACGAGCGCGGGGCGCTCGCGGCCGCCACGAAGGCGCTGACGCTGGCCCCCGAGGATCCGTTCATTCTCAAGCTCGTGGGTCTCGCCTTCAGCTACGTCGGCGAGCAGCGCAAGGCGCTTGGCTGCCTGCGCAAGGCGATTGGCCAAAGCCCGTTCGACTTCGGCGCCTGGGGTTACCTCGGCTGGCCGCTCACGGCGACGGGCGAGCCGCAGGACCTCGCCGAGCTTCGCGGCGTCCTCGAACGGCTGCTCGCGATGGAGCCGCAGCACCCCGGCGCGGCGTTCTGGCTCTACCACCGCTCGGTGGTGGATGCGTGTGAAGGTGATTTTGCCGCCGCGCGCCGCTCAGCGGAGGCCGCGGTCGAGGCGCGCCCGCGGCTCGCGCTCGCTTGGATGCATTACGCGAACGTGCTCGGCCACGAAGGCGAGAAGGCGCAAGCGCGCGAGGCGCTCGCGCAATGCCAAAAGATCAATGCCGCGTTGACGCCGAGGCATTTCGAGTCGCTCGTGAAGAAGATTGCGGCTTCTGCTGTCGTCGAGCCGCGCGTGGGCGGCCTCAAGAAGATCGGGGCGTTGCGCCCCTGAGGGCCCGGAGGCCGCAGCGCCGGAGGGCCGGCGCCCTCCGGTTCACCCGCTGCAGATCATCATGCGATCGTACCGCCGCCGATCGACAAAGCGCCATCGACGAGCGCAAGTACCACCACGACGACGAGAGCGAATTGCAGCACAGCCTCCGAGGCGAAGAACGAGAACTTGCGAACGACCGTCTTGACCTCATTGCGTGTGCCGTTGTCCGTTGTTGCTTTCATGGCTGTTCTCCGAGTTGAGTGTGTAGGGACTTCGTGCAGGGGATCGTCAAACGATCGATCCGCCGCCGATGGACAGGGCGCCATCGACGATCGCCACCACCATCACGCCGACGAGTGCGAGCTGCCACACGGCCTCGTCCATGAGGACCGAGAGCTTGCGGAAGATCGTCTTGGCCACGTTGCGGGCGCCTTTGCCGTTGTTGGTCGTCGTGTTCATTGCCGTTTCTCCAATCAAGTGTGTTTAGGTTCGGTCGGCGGGGGAGCGGGTCGTCTGCTCAAGTCCGTTGGGGGTTCGGCTCTTGCTGACTACTCGTTCCCTCCGCCTTGGGACACAGTTTCGTGGAGCGACGGCGGGGGTACCTGACGGATACGGAATCCTTTTCGGATGGTTTTCTGCGTATTCCCCCTTTTTTGCGAACCTTCGGGCGGATTCGGGGCTCGCGGCGGGAGCGTTGAACGGACGCCGCAGGGCCGCGACGCTAGGCGCGGCGCGGGGCCTAGGGCGGGCGCGGGTGGTTCGCGCGCTGCGGGGGTTAGCGCAGCAGCAGTCGAGCCTGCGCGGTGCAGCCTTTCGCTGCGAGCCAGGCCGCGGCGGCCAAGCTGTTGGCGCCCACGCTCGGCTCGAGCAGGTGCAGGCGGATGGCGACGGAACGCTGCGCTGCAGCGGGCCGCACGAGATAGATTTCATTGTCCTGCGGCGCGAGCGCCGCGGGCCAGGCCGCGCGCCGCTCGCCGGCGCCGAAGGTGAAGGCCGCTGTTCGTTCGCTGCCCGCCGCCGCAATCTCCCATTGCGCGCCGGCGTCGGCCCGCTCGCGCCACAACGCCACGTCGGCCCCCCGCAATACGCATTGGTCGCCGCTGCGCTCGGCATGCACGAGCCAAGGCTCGGTGCGGGTATCCTCGGTGGCCTCGTCTTCGCCTCCGCCGCGCACGCCGCCGACACCGCCAACCTGCGTTCGCTCCTTGGCTACGAGCAGCTCGAGCGCTCGTCGCAACGCGCTTTCGTCGGGTGCCTCGCCCTCGGCCGGACCGTTATGCGGGCCCTCGATCCTCAAGAACCGCGCGTCCTCGGTCGTGAGCAGCACGAACTCGCCGCTCTCGAGCATGATCGGCAGCGCCGCGTCGAGCAGCGAGCCCGCCACATAACGCACGGCGTTCGACTCGAGCACGACGTGCTCGGCTGCGTACGCGGATCCTAAGACGAACGACGCACACAGTGCGGCGAGAATGACGTTCGAGTTTTTCATTTTTCCTCCAAGACGACGGTTTCACCCGCTTCGCCGCGCCGGAGTCGACCCAAGTGCAAGCGCGGCAGCGGTTCCGCGGGCCAGGACTCACACAGCGCCGCGAACCGCCGCTCGCTCGAATCGCGATCGACGGCCAAGAGCTCGTAGGCCTCAAGATAGCCCTTGCGCAACTGCTCGGGTAGAGCGTGGGCCGGCGTCACGCAGGCGAGCGCCTCGCTCTTGCCTTTGAGCACGAGCGAGCCGATGGGCACGAACGCGTCGTTCGGCCGGTGCGAAGCCGCGGCTTTGCTCACGCAGACGCGCGTGCCGAGGTGGCGGTTGGCCCCCTCGAGCCTCGCGGCCGTGTTGACGCAATCGCCGTGCGCCGTGTAATGGAACCGGTCGCTGCTGCCGACGTTGCCGACGACCGCGCTGCCCGTGTGCACGCCGATGCGTGTGATCCCGAGCTCGAATCCCTTGGCGCGCTGCGCGGCGCGGAACTCCTCGCTGTAGCGGTCCCACTCGAGCGCGCAGCCCACGGCTCGCGCCGCGTGATCGGCCTGCTGCAACGGGGCGCCGAAGAAGACGGCGATGCCGTCGCCGACGACGCGGTCGATCGTGCCGCCGGCCTCGAGCGCGATGCGCAACATCCCGTTCAAATACTCCTGGAGCAGCGCCACGGTGGCGTCGGGCGTGAGTTTCTCGGCGAGTGTCGTGAAGCCTTCGAGATCGGAGAAGACGAAGCTCATCTCACGGCGCTCGCCGCCGAGGACGAGCCGTTTAGGGTCGGCGAGGATGTCGTCGATGAGCCCCGGCGACACGTAGCGGCGGAACGCGTCGCGGATGAAACGCTTCTCGATCTCGCCTTCGTGGCGCGCGTACGCGCCGCCCAAGCCCGCCGCGAGCAAGAACCCCGCCGTCGGCATGAACAACGGCAGCAGCGCACCGCCGGCCGCGAAGTAACCGACGCCGAGCGCCCAGTAGCCGGCCAATGCGCCGGCGCCGAGCAGGATTTTCGGCCAGACGCCGAGCGGCGCGAATGCGAGACCGAGGCCGAGCAGCACGGCGCCGACGAGAATCGCACCCGCCGCGCCGTCGCCGATGGCCGGAAACTCGGCGCCATCGAGCAGCTGGCCGAGCGCTTGGGCGTGGATGTGCACGCCCGTCATCGTCGTGCCGCTCGGCGGCACCGAGAGCGGCGTGCGGAACGTGTCTTGATTCGGCAGGTCGGCGCCGATCAGTACGACGCGTCCCTCGAACCGGGCCGCCGGCAAGAGCGATAGATAGTGCGCGGGATAGAGCGGCACGAGCGGCGCATCACCGGTC
>DATFFV010000113.1:0-8929 GCA_035249885.1 Gammaproteobacteria bacterium
TCGCGGCTCCCGTGACGAGCGCCCAGCGGCCGTCGAGGCTCGGATGTCGTTCGGACCCGCTCACCATGGCTCCAAGCATTCGCTCTTCCGCCCTCAAGGTTACACTATCGAGATACCCGAGAATTCGTCGACGATGAGTGGAGCGGAGCTGCCCGTCCCGAGCGGCGAAGCGTTGCAGCAAAGCGCCGCGCTCGTCGAGAAGATTCGCGCCGAGATCGCGCGCTCGGGCGGTTGGCTCGCCTTTGCACGCTACATGGAGCTTGCGCTGTATGCGCCCAAGCTCGGCTACTACAGCGGCGGCAGCACGAAGCTCGGCGCGGCCGGCGACTTCGTGACTGCGCCCGAGCTCAGCTCCGCACTCGGCGTTGCGCTCGCGCCGACGCTCGACGGCGAGCTCCGCGCGCTTGACGCCGACACGGTGCTCGAGCTCGGCGCCGGTAGCGGCGCGCTCGCGGCGCAGTTGCTCGACGCGTTCGCAAAGCTTGGCCGCGACGTGCGTTATCTGATCCTCGAGCGGAGTGCCGATTTTCGCGAGCGGCAGCAGGTCGCGCTGCGACGGTTCGCACCACGCGTCGAGTGGCTTGCGACGTTGCCCGCCGAGCCGTTCGCGGGCGTCATCGTCGCGAACGAAGTTTTGGACGCGCTGCCCGTCGTGCGCTTCGCGAAGCTGGGCGGCGAGGCCCGTGCGCTCGGCGTCGTCGCAGCCGGCGACGGCTTTCGTTGGGGTGAAAGTCGTGCCGTGCCCGCTGTAGCCGCGGCCGTCGCCTCGCTCGAGCGCAAGCTCGGCCGCGAGTTGCGCGACGGCCACCGCTCGGAGTTGTGCCTCGCGCTGCCGGCCTTGCTCGCCTCGCTCGGCGCGATTCTTACGCGCGGCTCGCTGGTGTTCGTCGACTACGGGCTCGTGCGTGCCGAGTACTATCACGAGCAACGCGCCGACGGCACGCTGATCTGCCACTACCGGCACCGCGCTCACGACGATCCGTTCCTCTATCCCGGCCTCCAGGACATCACGGCCTGGGTGGATTTCAGCGCTTGCGCCGACGGCGCCGTGGCGGCCGGGCTCACCGTTGCGGGCTTCACGACGCAAGGCCAGTTTCTCGCTCACGCCTTGGCGGCCCTGCCGCCAAGTCTCGCGATTGATCTCGCCACCCCGCGCGCGCAGAGTGCGCTCAAGACGCTCCTGTTACCCGGCGAGATGGGCGAGCGGTTCAAGGTGTTGCTGCTGCGCAATCGTCACGAGGGCGGACCGGCCCTGCCAGGGCGAGATTTCCGTCATCGTTTGTGACGGCCGCGGTTCGAACGAGTCACAGATCGGCCCCGGTCGCGCTGCTAACATTTCGAGCGTCGCCGTTGGCCGGAGGCGCCCCGCCATGATTGCTTGCGGCTCCTTCGTCCGCTCGTTCGCCGGCGCGGCCGCGCTCACGGCCGGGCTCGCCAGTGCGCAGCCCGGGGCCGCGCCCGACGACGTCAAGGGCTCGTGGATGCTCGCGGTCGGCGCGCAGGTCGACGAAGACTCGAACGAAAGCGCGCTCGGCACGTTCAGCGTCGGCGTCGGCCGTGCGACGTGGTTGTCGATCGCGGCGGGACGCACTTCGTCGCCGGCCGATCGCGCCGACATCGAGGCCGACACGCTCGTCTTGGGCTTAGACCAGCGCTTGCCGAAGGTGGGCTTCACGCTCGAAGCCGAGGAGTGGGGCGATTCGGGCGTGCTCGAGGCGCAAGATCTCGCGGGCACCGTTTATGTCGATCGCGAGAGTTGGCGCCTGGCGTTCGGCTACGAGACGCGCGACATCGACATCCCATTCACGGTGACGGGCCCGCTCGGCAACACGATCCGCCGCACTCTTCAAACCGGGGCCGACAGCTACTCGCTCGACGCACGCGTGGCGCTCGGCGAGCGCTGGCAGCTCTATCTCGGCGTGGCCGAGTACGACTACGAGCGCAACTTGAACGCCATACCGCGTATCGACAGCTTGAACATGTTGAGCACGTCGACGCTCACGCTCGCCAACAGCTTCATCGATCACGAGCGTTCGATCGGCGCCGAGCGCGAGATCGGGCGCACGCTGTTCAGCATGCGCTTCGCCACGGATCATTCGGCCATCGACGGCTCGAAGTTCGAGACCTACGACTTCGCGGTGCTCGTGCCGCTCGGCGCGCGCGTCGATCTCGAGGTCAACGTGGGCAGCGGCCGCTCCGAGTTTTTCGACTCCGGCTACTACGGCGGCCTGCTCTTCCTCGTCTACGGCGGCCGTTAGTGGAGATTTCTCGCCGCGGCCGTCGGAGAGAAATCTAGTCACGCAGCGCGGTTTTGATGGCGGCCAAGCGAGCGTCGTGCATGGCTTTGCCGAGCTCCGCGCCTTCGACTTTGCGGTCCGCGCGAACGGTGGCCGCGTCGACAGCCCGTGCTGCGCGCAGCGCGGTGCGCAGGATCTCGGAAGAGGGGTAGGGGACTTCGCGCAAGCCCTTGCGGCCGCGCGCGTCGGCTTCGCAGGCGAGCAAGAACTCCTCGAACCGTTCCGGTTGGCGGATGCCGTCGGTCTCGGTGATGAGCTTGAACACCGTTTGGGGCTTGAGCTCCACGGCCTTGTGCACGACGCCGTGATGACGCGCTACGAGCACCGCGAGCTCGCGGAATCGGTTCGGCACGGGTAGTCGCGCGCAGAGCTTCTCGAGCAGCTCCACGGAGCGCGCCTCGTGGCCGTGATGCGCCGGCAAGAGCGCGCTCGGCGTCGTCCCTTTGCCTAAGTCGTGCGTGAGCACGGCGAAGCGCACGGTCTCGCTCTTCGACAGCTCCGCGGCGACGCGCAGCGCCATGAGCAAGTGCACGCCCGTATCGATCTCGGGGTGCCAGCGCTCGGGCTGCGGCACGCCGAACAGCGCGTCGACCTCGGGGAAGAGACGCGCGAGGGCGCCGCAGCCGCGCAGCACTTCGAAGTAGACGTCGGGACGCTCGGTGCGCAAGCCCTTGACCGTTTCCTGCCAGACGCGCTCGACGGTTAGCGCTTCCATCTCGCCGGCCGCCACGATTTCTCGCATGAGCTCGAGCGTCGGGGGCGCGATCGCGAAGCCGAGCGGCGCGAACCGCGCCGCGAAGCGCGCGACACGCAGCACGCGCAGCGGATCCTCGCGAAACGCCGGCGAGACATGGCGCAACACGCGCGCGGCGAGGTCGGCGCGACCCGCCCACGGGTCGATGATCTCGCCGTCGCTGCTGCGCGCGATCGCATTGATCGTGAGGTCGCGCCGTTCGAGGTCTTGCTCGAGCGTCACCGTCGCCGCAGTGTCGAATGCGAAGCCCGTGTAGCCGCGCCCCGTTTTCCGCTCGGTGCGTGCAAGCGCGTATTCCTCGCCCGTCTGCGGGTGGAGGAACACGGGGAAGTCTTTGCCGACGCGCTTGAATCCCTGTGCCGTGAGCTCGTCGGGCGTTGCGCCGACGACGACCCAGTCGCGCTCCTCGACCGGCAGGCCGAGCAGTGCGTCCCTGACGGCGCCGCCGACCTCGTAAATCTTCATGCGTCGATCATACCGTAGCCCACGTGCGTGCTAAGGTCGTGCGCATGGCGAAGCGCTTCCGCGCACTCGTGCTCGCGGCGGTGGTGGTCACGATGACCGGCTGCGCCGTGCCGTACTACTGGCAAGCCGTCGGCGGCCAGTTCGAGCTGCTGCGCAAACGCGAGCCGATCGACGAGGTCATCGAGGATCCGGCCGTCGAAGCGGAGCTCAAGAGCGCGCTCACTCGCGTGGCCGCGATCCGCCGCTTCGCCGTCGACGAGCTCAAGCTTCCCGACAACGACAGCTACACGACGTACGTGGCGCTCGATCGGTCGTACGTCGTCTGGAACGTAGTGGCGGCCGACGAGTTTTCCGTCGAGCCGCGGCGCTGGTGCTTTCCGTTCGCAGGTTGCGTCGCCTACCGCGGCTACTTCGACCGCGCCGCCGCCGAGCGCTTCGCGGCCGAGCTCGCCGAGGAAGGGCTCGACACGTACACGGGCGGCTCGAACGCGTATTCGACGCTCGGCTACTTCGACGATCCTGTGCTCAGCACGATGGTCAACGGCGGCGAGCAGTACGTCGCGAGCGTGTTGTTCCACGAGCTCGCGCATCAAAAGGTCTACGTCAAGGACGACAGCGAGCTCAGCGAGGCGTTCGCGATGGTCGTCGAAGAGCTCGGCACGGAGCGGTGGCTCATGCAGAGCGCAACGGCGGCGGATCTTACGCGCTACCGGCAAAGGCGCGCGCGGCGCGCCCAGTTCGGCGCGCTCATCGCCGCGCAACAGGCGCGGCTGCGGGAGCTGTACGAAAGCGGCACGCCGGGCGAGGAGCTGCGCGCGGCGAAGGCGCGCGCGTTCGATACCTTGCGCAGCGATTATGCGGCGCTCAAGGCGACCTGGGGCGGAGCCGCCGACTACGACGCGTGGTTCGCACAGCCGCTCAACAACGCGGCGCTCGCCTCGGTCGCCACCTATACGCAATGGGTGCCGGCGCTCAAGGCGCGACTCGAGCTCGTGGGGTTGACGGCTTTCTATGGCGACGTCGCGGCGCTCGCGGAGCTCGATGCCGACGAGCGTGCGGCGCGCTTGCGCGAGTGGAGCGAGGACGGCGCCGCCGGCGCCGGCTAGCGCATGAGGATTAGCTGGTTGCGATTGCCGCGCTGAATCTCGAGCACGATCGTGCGTGCGTCTTGCATGAGCGAGATGGCCTCGTCGACCGTGCGCACGGGGACCTTGTTGATCTTCGTGATGATGTCGCCGGTCTGTAGGCCGCGTAGGAGCGCCGGGCTGCTGGGAGCCACGCGCGTCACGAGCAGGCCCGGTGTGCCGGTCGTGTTGTCGGCGAGATCCGCGCCCGCGAACGAGGCGTCGAGCTCGGGTTCCGTCGCGGGCGGACGTGTCGCGGTGACCCTTTCCGCGGCCTCGAGCTCGCCGAGCACGGCGGTCACCGTCTGCTCGCGGCCGTCGCGAATGAGGCCGACGGTGACGCGTTCCCCGGGCGGCAGCAGGCCGACCGTGCTCCTGAGCGAGCCCGAGCTCCGAATGCGAGTTCCGTTGACGTTGACGATGGCGTCCCAGATCTGGACGCCGGCCCTCTCGGCCGCCGAGTCCGCGCCCACGCGCGAGACGAGCGCTCCCGAGTTGTCGGGCAGGCCCAGCACGGCTGCCACCTCGGGCGTCACGTCCGTAATGTTCACGCCGAGCAACCCGCGGCGCACGGTGCCCGCCGTGACGAGCTGCTCCATGATGACCCGCGCCATGTTGACCGGGATCGCGAGGCCGATGCCGATGCTGCCGCCGGTGCGCGAGATGATGGCGGAGTTGATGCCGACGAGCTCGCCCCGCAAGTTGACGAGCGCGCCGCCCGAGTTGCCGAAATTGATCGGCGCGTCCGTCTGAATGAAGTTTTCGAACGCATTGTTGTCGAGGCCGCTGCGCTCGAGCCCGCTGACGATCCCCGAGGTCACCGTGTTCGAGAAGCCGTACGGATTGCCGATCGCGACGACGTAGTCGCCGACGCGCAGTGCGCCGGAATCGCCGAACGGAATGGTCTTCAAGTTCACGGGGTCGATCTGGAGCACTGCGAGATCGGAAGCCTGGTCGGAGCCCACGACGCGAGCGACGAGGCTGCGATTCTCGAGCAACGTCACCGTGATCTGGTCGGCGTCGGCGACGACGTGATGGTTCGTGAGCACGTAGCCCTTCGCGGCGTCGACGATGACGCCCGAGCCGGCGCCTTCGACTTGGCGCCGTCGCTCGGGCTGCCCTTCGAAGTCGAAGAAGCGCCGCAACTGCTCCTCTTGCGGATTCTGCTCACCGGGCTCGACGCTCGTCGACACGGTGATGTTGACGACGGCGGGTGCGACGCGCTCGATGAGCGGCGCGAGTGTCGGCATCTCGCGCACGTTTTCGGGCTGCGCCACAGCGGCGGTGCAAACAATGCACGCGACGAGCGCGGGCAAACTGCGAATCGCGGTGCGGTGCGCGCGAGTTGCGTGATTTTCGTAGGTCATGACATCCCTGAATCGACGGCGTGCAGCGGCAAAAGAGCCGCGCACGAGTGAAGCATAGTGCGCGCGCACGATGATTTCGACCGAGCCGTGAACGTCGCGTTTTGTGAACTTCCTGTGCTTAGCATGGGGATACGCTGGGAATACCCTGGGCACAATATATAGTGGTCTGGACGATTCACGAGCGACCTCGATCGTGGCGATAAAGAAATTGATCGAGTTCGCAGGTGTTTGCGCTAACACCTTGTATTTTAAAGAAACTGGGACTGCAAAAACTTTGTCATAAAATCTTGACAGGGATTTGCGACGAGCCTAGTCTACGTTCCAACGACACAACATCTTGTGTCGTCGCGTTTACAAAAACTCAGGGGCGGTTTCAGGCTGCGCAAGCAGCCGTCGGGGAGTTTTTCGCGCCGGATTTTGCGAGGAACGACGACCGATCCCACGAGTTCGGGGGAATGGGGGAGGAGCGGCTGTCAAAGCCGCGCAGTGGGGAGTTAAGAGCACACTATGAACATGGCGTTTGATCTCAAGGCCACGAGACTCGCGGACATCGCGTTGCAGGAAGCCTCGTTAAACATCTGGGACACGAAGTACCGCCTCAAAACGAAAGCCGGTGAGCCCGTCGACCGGGACATCGACGGCACCTACGAGCGCGTCGCGAAGGCGCTCGCGGCCGTCGAGGAGCCCGCGCAGCGCGACGCGTGGTACGAAAAATTCCTCTGGGCGCTGCAGCGCGGCGCGATTCCGGCCGGCCGCATCACCTCGAACGCCGGGGCCGAGTACCACAAGCCCGCCACGTCCACGATCAACTGCACGGTGTCGGGCACGATCCACGACTCGATGCACGACATCCTCGACAAGGTCCACGAGGCGGGGCTCACGTTAAAGGCGGGAAGCGGAATTGGTTATTGCTTCTCGACGCTGCGGCCGCGCGGCGCCTACGTGAGCGGCGCCGGCGCCTATACGTCGGGCCCGCTGTCGTTCATGGATATCTACGACAAGATGTGCTTCACGGTCTCGTCGGCCGGCGGGCGGCGCGGCGCGCAGATGGGCACGTTCGACGTCGGCCATCCCGATGCGATGGATTTCATTCGCGCCAAGCGCGAGAACGGGCGGTTGCGTCAATTCAATCTCTCGCTGCTCATCACCGACGAGTTCATGCAGGCCGTAAAAGCCGATCGTCCGTGGCAGCTCGCATTTCCTCTGACGCGGCGCGAGGCCGAGGAAGAAAACATCGACCTCGACGACAAGGAGCAAGTCGTTTGGCGTGAGTGGCCGGTCAAAGACAACTACGTCGTCGATGATGGCGGGCTCGTTGCTTGCCGCGTCTATCGAACGCTGCCGGCGCGGCGCATGTGGGACGTCATCATGTCGTCGACGTACGACTTCGCCGAGCCGGGGTTCGTGCTCATCGATCGCGTTAACGAGATGAACAACAACTGGTGGTGCGAGGACATCCGCGCCACGAATCCCTGCGTGACTGCCGACACTCGGCTCGGGACACAACACGGCCTCGTGCGCATCGGCGATCTCTACGCGAGTGGCGCACCGCTCGAGGTCACGGTCGACCGCCGCGCGCTCGGCGAGCGCGATAAGGGTGCTGCCGTGCGTCCCGCCGTTCCGGCATTCATGACATCGGAGTCGGCCGATGTCTACCGCGTCGTGACGAAGGCAGGCTACGAGATCAAAGCGACCGAGTGGCACGACTTTTACACGACGCGCGGCAAGATCAGGCTCAAGGATCTGAAGCCCGGCGACGAGTTGTTGATTCAATCCGGCAAAGGGCAATTCGGCGCACAGGGTACCCGCGAGCTTGGCGTATTGCTCGGCCTCATCACGGGCGACGGGCATTTCACGAAACGCGGCGATGGCGAGCAGGCCGCGGTCGTGGAACTCTGGGGATTCGATCGCCAGTACGCGGACTCGGTTGTTACGTACATCAACACGCTAATTGCGGGCATTTCAACCGCGCCGCGCGACTATCGCGTTAGCGCTGTTGCGGTTCCTCGGCGAAACCTCGTGACGATTCGCTCCGTCTTGCTCGCGCGCGTACTCGAACACTATGGGTTCTCGGCTCGAACAAAGATGCAAGTGCCCGAGGTTGTCTGGCGTGGCAGCGAAGAATGCGTCAAGGGTTATTTGCGCGCGCTGTTTCAGACCGACGGCACGGTGCAGCGCGACGATCGGAAGGAGTACTGCTCGATACGGCTCGCGTCAAGCCACGAGACGTTGCTCAAGGACGTACAAACCTTGCTCGCGAACTTGGGCATCTTCAGCTGCGTGTTGAAGCGCCGCGCCGCCGGCCGGCGGATTCTCCCGGACGGCAAAGGCGGACGGCGCGCGTACGACTGCCGTGCCGACTACGAGCTCTTGATCGGCTCAGAGTCGCGCGATCGATTCATGGAAGAGATCGGCTTCCTGACCGAGTCGAAGAACGGGAAGTACGCGGAGTGGCGCGCGCAGCGCATTGCGCCTTACGATCAGCCGTTCCGTAGTCGGATCGTCGCCATCGAGCACGCCGGCCGCGAGGCCGTGTTCGATACGACGCAAGCCGATCACAACACGCTCATCTTCAATGGAATCGTGACCGGGAATTGTGGCGAGCAGCCGCTCCCGCCGTACGGTGCGTGCCTGCTCGGCTCGATCAACCTCACCAAGTTCGTCGCCGCACCGTTCACCGAGCAGGCGTATTTCGATTGGGACGAGTTCCGCGAGGTCGTCAAGGTGTTCACGCGGATGCTCGACAACGTCGTCGAGGTCAACGGCTTGCCGCTCGAGAAACAGCGCGAGGAGATCGTGCGCAAACGCCGCCATGGGATGGGCTTCTTGGGCTTGGGGTCGGCGATCACCCTGCTCGGCATGCGCTATGGCTCGCCCGAGTCGATCAAGTTCACCGAGGATGTCTCGCGCGAGCTCGCGATC
>DATFFV010000114.1:0-2507 GCA_035249885.1 Gammaproteobacteria bacterium
CGCCGCTGGGCATGGGGATGCCGCCGCCGCCCGACGGGCCGACCGACTGGCTACTGCACGCGGCAATGGCGACCACGAGCCCTGACCACAACAGGTTTCGAATCAACGGACGCTTCATAAATCACCTCGAATACCGGCGGATCGATGCCCGTTGCCGAAGGTGGGATGCCTCGTTAGTGACTCGCGCCGTGGGCGAAGTTCACTATAAGCGCCGGCGCGGCCCCGTGTGCGGGAGATTGGCATAACGCGCAGACGGAGCGCAGCGGCCTCGATCGGGTCGACAGCCGCCCGCACCTGTTAATATGCGCGCTCTCGACAAAACCCATCATCACGACGTCGAGCGGGGACGATCCATGCCCAAGATAACACCGTTCTGCGGCCTGCTTCTATTGGCTTTACCGCTGCTCTGCCACTCCCAAGAGAACGCCGCGCAGGCGCTGCCGCGCACGGCCTCGCCCGACGGCGCGCTCACGTATTTCTTGTCGCCGGCGGACGGTGCGACGGTCAGCTCGCCGTTCACGGTCCGCTTCGGCTTGCGCGGCATGGGCGTGGCGCCGGCCGGCGTCACGAACCCGAACACGGGGCACCATCACTTGCTCATCGACGTCGCGACGCTGCCGCCCGATAACGTCCCGGTGCCGAACGACGCCAACCACCGGCACTTCGGCTTGGGCCAGACCGAGGTCGAGCTCACGTTACCGCCAGGGCAGCACACGCTGCAGCTCGTCCTCGGCGATGCGCTGCACATTCCGCATCAGCCGCCGGTCCGCTCGGAGAAGATCACGATCACCGTCGCCCCGTAGTCGTTTCCTTTTCTCGATGGACATCCGACACGACTTCGTCGACGCCGTCGGCAAGACGCCCCTCATCAAGCTGCGCCAGGCCTCGGAGCTCACGGGCTGCACGATCTTAGGCAAAGCCGAGTTCTTGAACCCCGGCGGCTCGGTCAAGGACCGCGCCGCGAAGTACATGGTCCTCGACGGCGAGCGGCGCGGCGTCATCGAGCCCGGCGGGCTCATCGTCGAGGGCACGGCCGGCAACACGGGTATCGGCTTGGCGCTCGTCGGCAAGGCGCGCGGCTATCGCACGTTGATCTTCATGCCGAACACGCAGTCGCAGGAGAAAAAGGACGCACTGCGACTCTGCGGCGCCGAGGTCCGGGAAGTCCCCGCGGTACCCTTCAAGGACCCCAACCATTACGTGCACACGGCGGCTCGCACGGCCAAGGATCTCACGGCCACGGAGCGGCACGGCGTGCTGTACGCGAACCAGTGGGACAACCACGCGAATCGCGACGGCCACGCGCAGAGCACGGCGCCCGAGATCTGGGAGCAGACCGGCGGCTCGATCGACGGCTTCATTTGCGCCGTCGGGACGGGAGGCACGCTCGCCGGCGTGAGTGCGTTCTTGAAGCACAAGAACGCCAACATCGTGACGGCCGCGGCCGACCCCATGGGCGCTGCGATCTACAGCTGGATCAAAAGCGGCGAGCTCAAGTCGTCGGGCAGCTCGATCAGCGAAGGCATAGGCCAAGGGCGCGTCACGGGCAACCTCGACGGGGCGCGGATCGACGACGCGTTCCAGGTCCCCGACACGGAGATGCTGCCGGTCCTCTACGACCTGCTCCAAAAGGAGGGGCTGCTGCTCGGCGGCTCGAGCGGCATCAACGTCGCGGGCGCCATCAAGCTCGCGCGGCAACTCGGGCCCGGCAAGACGATCGTCACGATCCTCGCCGACTCGGGCCAGCGCTACCAGTCGAAGCTCTTCAACCCCGAGTTTCTGCGGGCCAAGAACCTACCTTTACCGCCCTGGCTCGCGGCCGATTAGCCGCGCTCCTTTGCGCAAGCGTCGCCTGCCGGCAACAACATTTCTGTGAGCTAGAGCAGCGACGACCGCGAAGCGCGAGCGCGAGAATGGCTTCGGTTTCAGGGGCGATTCAGCTAAGGCGAGCTAGCTTCTTACTCATGCTCCGCGTTATCCGCCAAACCCAATCGTTGCTGCTCCTCGGCCTCGCGGCGCTCGCCACGGGCTGCGCGGGAACGCCGGAGCAACCCGTAGCGCGCAGCCCCAGCCGTATCGCCGCCGAGCCGCAGCCCGCCGACACCTCGGTCGGGGGCGCCATCGCCGAGCTCGCCATGGGCATGGTGGGGACGCGTTATCGCTACGGCGGCACGGATCCGACGGAAGGCTTCGATTGCAGCGGGCTCGTTTTCTATGCCTACGGCCAGGCGGGCTATCGCGTGCCCCGCACGTCGCAGGAGCTGTTCCGGGCCGCGCGCAAGATCGCGCTCGGCGAGGCCGATCCCGGCGATCTCATGTTCTTCCAAGATCAGGCCAAGCTCTCGCACGTCGGCATTTATGTCGGCGACGGGCAGTTCGTGCATGCCCCCGCGAGCGGCCGGACCGTCGCGATCGCGGACTTGGGCGCACCGTACTATCAAGAGCACCTCGTCGCCGTCGGCCGCCTGTTGCCGCGCTGACGCGTCCGTCCCAGCTCCCTTGCCCGT
>DATFFV010000115.1:0-9197 GCA_035249885.1 Gammaproteobacteria bacterium
GTCGATCCGTGGGGGCGACCGTACGTATATCGGCGCGCAGCCGATGCGAGCCGAGCGCAACTCCGCAAGGACGGCGAGCTCGTCCCGCTCAACACCGACTTCGATCTCTACAGCTTGGGCCCCGACGGCGTGTCGGCGCTCGCACTGCCCGCGGCGCCGTCGCGCGACGACGTCGTGCGCGCGGCCAACGGCGCTTTCATCGGCGTGGCCGCCAACTACTAGCCTAGGGGCGGTTGTCCGGCGATGGCTCGCCGGGTCGTAGCTGAGCGTCGCGGGACGGTGGTGCGAGCGCGCTCGAGGCGACGTCGACATCCACATGTCGGCCGTCGGCCGCTACGAGGACGACCTCGTCAAGCGCGACGGCGCCTGGCTCATCGCCAAACGTCGTCGCGTCGAGTGACGCTCGCGATCCGCTCTAGGCGATAGACCGCGGCGGGTTCGCGCACCTCACTCGGCGTCGAATTCCCTCTCGGACTGCAATAGCCCTCCGTGGAGGGGTGCTGCACTGCCGTGGTGCAGAATCCCTCACGTGACGCGTCGCCGGCGGCGTCGGCATCGGCCGTGCAGCCGTCATCCACGAAATCCTCGAGCCGATAGCCGCCCCGCGGAATCGTTCGGCCGTCAGCGGTGATGAAACGCAGCGTGTCGTCGGCCTCGCGCACGATGCTGAAACCACCTTCGTGCAACAGCCGGTGGTGATACGTGCAGAGCAGTGTCAGGTTGTCGGCGTTCGTCTCCCCGCCGTTGATCCAATGCTTCAGATGGTGTCCGTCGAGATACCGCTTCCGGTGGCAGCCCGGGAACGTGCAGCCGCGATCGCGCGCGTACAGCGCGCGCCGCAGTGGTGTCGACACCGTGCGCTGCTTGCGGCCGACGTCGAGCGGACTGCCATTTTCATCTTCGACAACAGTGACCAAGCTACAGTCGCACAGCAGCCGCTTCACGGTATCGATCGGTAGGTCCGCGTATCCCGCCCCTCCCGTGAGGGATTTCGCGTCGGCGTGCACGACGACCTGGTAATGATCCGCGGTCGCGCCGCCCTCGCGCTCGCCGCCGCCGAGATACGATCGTACGACGGCGACCAGCGCATCGGCCTGCTGAGCCTGCCAGGCGGTTCCTTTCGACTCGGCGATGGCACCGGGATCGACGTCCGTCGTCACCTCACCGCCGGCCACGGCGCAATCGAGCGCCCGGACGATGAGCTCGCCGTCCTCGATCGGCAGCTCGACCGTGAGCCGCACCGTGCCGCGCGCCTCGTCGCGCCACACCGTCAGCGAGCGGTTCTCCCAGGCCCGCCGCGCGTGGTGGGCCGACTCCGGCGCGACATTGCGGATCTGCCGGCAGCGCTCCTCGACCTGTGGCACCGTCGCTTGCAGCGCATACGCGAGCAGCAGGTCCTCGTCATGGTCGTGCGCGACGCGCGTCAGCGCGCGCACCTTCGAGTACGACAGTCGCCCCTCGGCAAACGCTGCGGAGATCGCCGGCAGCGCCCGCAGCGCGTGCGCCGAGCGGACCTTTTCGCGCGCTGCGGACAGGCCGATGCTCGAACGCCACGCGAGCCACTCGGCGCAGCTCTTGAACGACCACTTCTTCCAGCCGAAGCGATCGTCGAACTCGCGCACGAGCACGAGCAGGCGATAGGAGTCGGCGTTCATCTGCCGCACGAGCCGGCCGATCGCGACATCGAGCTCGTCGACGCTGCGGGGATCGGTGGAGGTGTAGAAATCGGCGGCCGGACGGGATCTGACGGCACTCATGGCGGGCCTCCCTGGCGGTGTTTCGACTCGCTGTGATTATGACCAGTAATCAGACGAATAGCCAATAACAATCAGCTATTTACATGGGTTTCGGGCGTGGCGCCGGCGGCGTCGGAACCTCGCGTCGCGGGAGGTACGAGCGATTAGCTATGATCGTCGCGACGTGGTCGAAGGCTTGCACCAAATGGCCGACCAAATGGCCCGCGCACGAGTCTCTTCCGTTATCGCCCTTACGTGTTTGGCGGGAGTAGCGGTTTCGTCGTGCGATGAATCGAGGCTGCCCGAGCAGACCGCTTCGGGCGACACTCATCCGCTCGATCACCTCCCCGCTCTGGGCGGTGACTATTTCCCCTTCGACTCTCGAGCCGTTGGTCGACCGTTTCACATCTACGTGAGACTTCCCGAGAATTACCAAGGCGATAAGGGCGTGCAGTATCCGGTCGTTTATCTGCTCGACGGAGACTCGCTGTTCCCCATTCTCGCGGCCAGCCACTTGTTTCTCACTGTCGACGAAGACCTGCCCGAGGCCATTGTCGTCGGTATTGCTTACGGTTCGTTCGATCCTTCAATCAACAAGCGCGGCTTTGACTTCTCTACGCCGGGCGAAAACGCGGATCCAGAGCGAGGCGGAGCCCCGGCGTTTCACGATTTCCTCAAGAGCGAGTTGATACCGCAGATCGAGAATCGCTATCGCGCTGACCCGTCGCGGCGCGTGCTGTTCGGGCAGAGTCGCGGTGGATCCATGGTTTTGTACTCCGCGTTCACGGACCCCGACCTATTTTGGGGGCGGATCGCGAGTAACCCCGCATTCGATCCTGGGCGCGAATCGTTTTTCTCACCCGCGGCGACCGCGAGCCAAGAGGACTTGGGGCTAGTCGTGACCAGCGGTTCGCGTGACCTGCCGGAACTTCGAAAAGCGGCTTTGGACTGGTTCAGTGCCTGGGAAGGCGTCGAAGACAAACCGTGGTCGCTCCGCACGGTCACCATTGAGGGCGGGACCCACGCGGCAGACAGCTCGAATAGCTACCGTGCCGGAATGTTGTGGCTCTTCAACCGCACTGGGTGAATCACGTCAGGCACTCCGCCGGCTAGCGCTGCGCCAGCGCGAACCGCAGCACAGCTTCCTCGAGCTCCTGCCCCGGCCCGCGATGCGCGTCGTCGTGGTTCATGACGACGGCCACGACGTAGGTGCGCCCGCTCGCGGCGCGCACGTAGCCGGCCACGGCCGAGACGTGATCGAGCCGGCCGGTCTTCAAGTGCATGACGCCCCTGGCCGGCGCCGCGTCGAAACGGCCGCGAGTCGTGCCGTCGAGGCCGCCGAGCGATAACGACGCCATGAACTCGGGCGCGTACGGGCTCCGATACGCCGTGCGCAGCAGATCGACGAATAGCTGCATCGACGCGCGCTCATCGCGCGACAAGCCGGCGCCGTTCTGCAGCACGAGCGACTCGATGTCGAGCCCGCGCGCCGTCAGGAGCTCGCGCACGGTCGCGACACCGTTCGCGCGCGTCCCGGGCGCGCCAATGGCCTCGGCGCCGAGCGTGTAGAGCAGCTGCCGCGTCATGACGTTGTTGCTGTTCTTGTTGATGCTGCGCACCACCTCGCCGAGCGGCTTCGATTGCCACACGAGCCCCGGCGCGGTCTCGGCCGGGATCGTGGCCTTGCGCAGCTCGCCCGAGAAGTCGCCGCCGACCTCGCGCCACAACGATTCGAACAGGCCGAACGCGAACGTATCGTGGTGCAGCACCGTGCGGCCGAGCCAGTAGGTGTTGCAGCGGCGCGAAAACTGCCCGTCGAGCACGACGCGCGCAAGCGACTCGGGGTCGCCGTGGTTGAACGCGATGCCTGCTTGGTAGCCGCGGCACGGACCGTCGACGAGCTCGAGGTTGTTGTCGATCGCGAGGTTCGAGAGCACGGGGTCGGTGGCGACGCGGACGCGGCCGTGCCTCGCATCGGGCGCGAACTCGAACTGCACGGCCTTGAAGTTCACGAGCAACGCGTTTGGCGGAACGTTGTAGGTCCGATAGGGCTGGCCGTCGAACGCGCCGGGCTCCGGCTCGTCGACTGCGAAGTGGCTGTCGTCGAGCACGAGATCGCCCTCGATCTCGCGAAGCCCCGTGCGGCGCAGCGCGCGCAAGAGCTTCCAGACCTCCTCGACGACGAGATACGGATCGCCATAGCCTTTGATCGCGAGGTCGCCGTCGAGCTTCTCGCCGTCGAAGTCGCCGAGGAAATAGACCTCCGTGGGCCACGTGTAGGCGGGTCCGAGATACTCGAGGGCGCTCCAGGTCGTCACGACTTTCATGACCGACGCCGGGCTGCGCGGCACGTCGGCCAAGTGACTCAAGACGGGCTCGGGCTCGTCGACGGCCTGCACGACGATGCTGACGTCTTCGGGCGGGACGCCGTGACCCGACAGGACGAGCGCGATCTCGGGCGGCAGCTCGGCGGCGCGGGCGCAAAACGCCGCTGTGCAGATCGTTGCCATCACCCATGACCGCATGGCCGTGGATTCTACGGCCGGCACGCTGCGCTAGAATAGCGTCCTCGTTCAACGCCAGGCTCGGCCGGCGATACCGCAGTCCGTGCCCCCAAGGAGTCCCCGTGAGCAACTTCGACCAGCAACTCGGCAAGATCAAGAACGACAAGGGGTTCATCGCGGCCCTCGACCAGAGCGGCGGCAGCACGCCGAAAGCCCTGAAGCTCTATGGCGTCGAGGAAACAGCGTGGAAGGACGAGCAAGGCATGTACGACGTCGTGCACGCCATGCGCACGCGCATCATCACGAGCCCCGCGTTCTCGGGTAAACGCCTCATCGGCGCCATCCTGTTCGAGAACACGATGGACCGCGAGATCGACGGCAAGCCGACGCCGACGTATCTCTGGTTGGTCAAAGGCGTGGTGCCATTCCTCAAGGTCGACAAAGGCCTCGCCGAGGAGAAGGACGGCGTGCAGCTCATGAAGCCGATCTTAGGACTGGAGGCGTTGCTCAAGCGCGCCAAGGCCAAGGACGTCGTCGGAACGAAAATGCGCTCCGTCATCAAGCAGGCGAATCCCGCCGGCATCGAGGCCGTCGTCAGACAGCAGTTCGAGATCGGCAAGGAAATCATCGCGGCGGGTCTCGTGCCCATCATCGAGCCCGAGGTCGACATCAAGACGCCGAACAAAGACAAGGCCGAGGACCTGCTCAAGGCCGCGCTCTTGAAGGAGCTCAATGCCTTGAAGCCCGACCAGCGCGTCATGCTCAAGCTCACGATCCCCGACAAGGACAACCTCTACAAGGACCTCATCGAGCACAAGAACGTGCTGCGCGTCGTGGCGCTGTCGGGCGGTTACACGCGCGAAGACGCGAACCAGCGGCTTGCGCGTAATAGCGGCATGAGCGCGAGCTTCTCACGCGCGCTCGTGGAAGGCTTGAAAGCGCAGCAGTCCGACAAGGAATTCAATGCAGCGCTCGACGCTTCGATCGAGAGCATCTACCGCGCGTCGATCACCTGAGAGCCGGGCGCGCATGCGCACCGCCCCCTCTTCTTTTTGAACCGCACTGGAAGCTACACGTAAGCCTCGGCGGCGAGGCCTCGCCGGAGCTTGAGATTCGCATATGAGCACCGCCAAGATCATCTATACGCTCACCGACGAGGCGCCCGCGCTCGCGACGTGCTCGTTGCTGCCGATCGTGCAGGCGTTCACCAAGGCTGCGGACTGCGCCGTCGAGACGCGTGACATTTCGCTCGCGGGGCGCATCTTGGCGAACTTCCCAGGCAAGCTCGCGAAGAACCAGGTCGTCAGCGACGACTTGAAGGAGCTCGGCGAGATCGCGAAAACGCCCGAGGCCAACATCATCAAGTTGCCGAACATCAGCGCGTCGGTGCCGCAGCTCAAAGGCGCGATCAAGGAGCTTCGGCAGCGAGGCTACGACGTGCCCGAGTATCCCGACGAGCCGCAAAACGAAGCCGAAAGAACCATCAAGGCCAAGTACGCGAAGGTGCTCGGCAGCGCCGTCAACCCCGTGCTGCGCCAGGGCAACTCCGACCGCCGCGTGGCGGCCTCGGTCAAGCAGTACGCGAAGAAGCATCCGCACTCGATGGGCAAGTGGAGCAAGGACTCGAAATCGCACGTGGCGAGCATGGCCGGCGGCGACTTCTACGCGAGCGAGCAGTCGATTGTCGTGCCGAAGGCAGCCCCGCTCAAGATCGAGCTCACGAGCAACCGCAACGAAAGGACCGTCCTCAAGGAAGCGGTCAACGTCAAGGACGGCGAGATCGTCGCGGCAGCCTCGATGAGCCGGCGCGCGCTGCGCGACTTTTTCGCGAAGCAAATCGCGGATGCCAAGGCCAAGGGCGTGTTGCTGTCACTGCACCTCAAAGCCACGATGATGAAGGTGTCCGACCCGATCATGTTCGGGCACGCGGTCGACGTGTACTACCAAGACGCCTTGCAGAAACACGGTGACGTGCTCGCAAAGCTTGGGCTAGAGCTCAACAACGGGATCGGCGACGTCTACGCGAAGATCAAGGCGCTGCCCGACGCCGAACGAGCGAGCATCGAGGCCGATCTTGCGGCCGTCACGAGCACGCGCCCCGCGCTCGCGATGGTCGACTCGAGCAAGGGGATCACGAATCTGCACGTGCCGAGCGACATCATCGTCGACGCGTCGATGCCCGCGGCGATCCGCGCGTCGGGCCAGATGTGGGGCCCCGACGGCAAGCTCCACGACATGAAGGCGATGATTCCCGACCGCTGCTACGCCGGCATCTATCAAGAGGTCATCGACGACTGCCGCAAGAACGGCGCGTTCGACGTGCCGACGATGGGTAACGTCTCGAACGTCGGGCTCATGGCGCAATCGGCCGAGGAGTACGGCTCGCACGACAAGACGTTCGAGATCCCCGTCGACGGCACGGTGCGCGTGCTCGACGCCGAGGGCCGCACGCTCATCGAGCATCGCGTCGAGCAAGGCGACATCTGGCGCATGTGCCAAACCAAAGACGTGGCCGTGAGCGACTGGGTCAAGCTAGCGGTGAATCGCGCGCGGGCCACGGGCCAGCCCGCGATCTTCTGGCTCGACGAGAACCGCGCCTACGACCGCAATGTCATCGACAAGGTGGGGCGCAACTTACGCGACCACGACACGAACGGGCTCGACATCCGCATCATGTCGCCCGTCAACGCGATCCGCGCGACGCTCAAGCGCGTGCGCGACGGGCAGGACACGATCTCGGTCACGGGCAACGTGTTACGCGACTACCTCACGGACCTGTTCCCGATTCTCGAGCTCGGCACGAGCGCGAAAATGCTGTCGATCGTGCCGCTGCTCGCAGGCGGCGGCCTCTACGAGACGGGCGCCGGCGGCTCGGCGCCGAAGCACGTGCAGCAGTTCCTGCAAGAGAACTACCTGCGCTGGGACTCGCTCGGCGAATTCTTGGCGCTCACCGTTTCGCTCGAGGACTACGGCACGGCGACCGGCAACCCGCGCACAGTCGTCATGGCCGAAGCGCTCGACGTAAGCGTCGGCCGGTTCCTCGAGAACGACAGGTCGCCGTCGCGCGCCGTGGGCGGCATCGACAATCGCGGCAGCCACTTCTACCTCGCGATGTACTGGGCCCGGGCTCTGGCCGACCAGACGAAGGACTTGAGTCTAGCGAAGCGTTTCGGGCCCGTGGCCGCCGAGCTGGAGCGCCACGAGGCCACGGTCGTCGCGGAGCTCATCGCCGTGCAGGGCAAGCCCGTCGATATCGGCGGCTACTACCGCCCCGACGCCGAGCTCACGGCCAGGGCCATGCGCCCGAGCGCCACGTTGAATGCGATCGTGGCGGCGATATGATTCGCGCAGCTAAGAAAAACGGGACCGCTAGCCGAACCGGTGGGTTCTGGTGCTAGACTAGCCGGCCTTCAAAAACGCCGGACAGAGCTTTTCGCCTTAGGAGGGCACTTCAAGCCATGGCTAATAAGAACTTAGAGGACGTCCTCAAAGCCGCCAAGAACCCAGTCGACTTACTCCGCAACTCGCGAATCGGGGCGTATGTCTACCCCGTAGTGCCCGCCGAGTTCTCGAACTGGCGCGATGAGCAAGCCGCGTGGCGCAAGACGTGCGTCCTCTTCGATCAGTCGCACCACATGGTCGACATCTATATCCAAGGCCCCGACGCGATCAAGCTGGCGTCCGACCTGGCCATCAACAGCTTCGCGAACTTCCCCGTCGACCGCGCCAAGCAGTTCATTCCGTGTAGCTACAGCGGTCACGTCATCGGCGACGGCATCCTGTTCCACCTCGAGAAAAACAAGCTCGTGTTCGTCGGCCGGGCGCCGACCGCGAACTGGATCCAGTTCCACGCTGAAACCGGCAAGTACCGCGTCAAGATCAAGAAGGACGACCGCTCGCCGGGCAACCCGAAGGGCAAGGCCGTCAACCGCATCTCCTACCGCTTCCAGATCCAGGGCCCGAACGCGTGGCCGCTCATCGAGAAGCTCAACGGCAAGAAAGTGCCGGACCTCAAGTTCTTCCACATGAGCACCATGAAGATCGCGGGCCAGAGAATCCGCACGCTGCGCCACGGCATGGCCGGCGCTCCGGGCCTCGAGATCTGGGGCCCGTACAAGGACCGCGAGAAGATCCGCGAGGCGATCGTCAAGGCCGGAGAAGAGTTCGGCGTTCGCCAGGTCGGGTCGCGCGCCTACGCGACGAACACGCTGGAGTCGGGCTGGATTCCGTCGCCGCTGCCCGCGGTCTACACCGACGAGCGCATGAAGAAGTATCGCAAGTGGCTGCCGGCCGATAGCTATGAGGCCACGGGCGGTCTCGCGGGTAGCTTCGTCTCGGACAATATCGAGGACTACTACGTCACGCCGTACGAGATCGGTTACGGGCCCTTTGTCAAGTTCGACCACGAATTCATCGGCCGCGAGGCGCTCGAGAAAATGGCCAACAAGCCGCATCGGCGCAAGGTCACCTTCGCGTGGAACGGCGACGACGTGAGCAAGGCATTCGCTTCGATGTTTGCTGGCAATGACGAGCACTACAAGTACATCGACCTGCCGCTCAGCAACTACGCCTCGGCGTCGTTCGACAAGATCGTCGACCGGAACGGCAAGGTCGTCGGCGCATCGATGTTCGCCGGCTACAGCTACAACGAGAAGTCGATGCTGTCGCTCGGCATCGTCGAGCCGAACGTCCAGCTCGGCGACGAGGTCACGTTGGTGTGGGGCGAGCCCGACGGCGGCACGAAGAAAGTCACGGTGGAGCGGCACAAGCAGCTCAACATCCGCGCGACCGTCAGCGCCGTGCCCTACTCCAAGTTCGTCCGCGAAACCTACGCGGCCGGCTGGCGTACCGGAACCTGAAGCAGGACGGAGCCTTCGCTCCGTTCGCGAACCACAAGGCGAGCGGTCATCAGGACGCTCGCCTTTTTTCTGATGTTAGGAAACGAGGAACTATGGCT
>DATFFV010000116.1:0-3076 GCA_035249885.1 Gammaproteobacteria bacterium
GTCCTCGAGCATGCGCTCGCGCTCGGGGCTCAAGGCAAAATCGCGAAAATAGGCCGCGTGACCACGCGCCAGCTCGAGCGTGTACTCGGCGAAACTCGCCTGCTCGGACTTCAAAGCCGCGAGCAGCGCCGCCGACGGCAAGCGCTCGGGATCGCGCAGCGCCTCGCGTGCCGCGTCGACGGCCGCGACGTACCCCTGCGAGTCGGCGTCGAGCAGCTCGGCGACTGCGCGGACTCTCTCGCAGAGCTCGAGCCCTCGCTCGCTCAAGCGCCGCTCGCGCCCCGCGTCGAAAATTTTGAGCTTGGGCCGCCGGCCTTCGCGCGCGACCTTGAGATCGCGCTCGTCGATCTCGCGCTGCTCGTCGGCCGAGATGGCCGGGCTCTCGTCGAGCAGACAATAGATGAGCAGCGCTTCGAGAAAGCGCAGCTCGCTCTGATTGACGCCTACGGGATCGGCGCTGCTCAAATCCAGCGTGCGCACCTCGACGTAGTCGACACCATGCTCCGCGAGCGCGAGCAGCGGACGATGCTTGCTCGCCTTGCTCGGTTTCGGGCGAATGGCGCTGTAGTACTCGTTCTCGATCTGCAGGACGTTCGCATTGAGCTGCCGATACTCGCCGTCGACGACCACGCCGATCGCCGCGTAGCGCGGCTCTTCCGTCGTGACGGCGCTGCGCATACCCGCCAAGTATTCGGCCAGCGAGTTCGCGCCGATGCTCAAGGCGGCTTGTGTCGTGTTGCGATAGCCGAGATCGCTCATGCGCAACGAGGTCGCGAACGGCGCGTACCAAGTCGCGCTGTCGAGCTCCGTGAGCAGCTCGTGGCCGTCGGGCCGAAACGAACGGCAGAGGGCCGGCGAAGCGCCGAATAGATAGGTGACGAGCCACGCGCAGCGGCGGTAGTTGCGCACGAGGCCCATGAGCTCGGCGGAGCGGAACTCGTCCAGCGTTCCTAAGCTCTTTGCGCAGTCGCGATACTCGGGCCAGAACGGCAGCGGCAGCGAGAAATTGAAGTGCACGCCGGCGATCGCCTGCATCGCACGCCCGTAGCGGTGGCCTAGCCCGTGGCGGTACACGGTCTTCATGCGGCCGAGGTTCGACGGACCGTAGTACGCGATCGGAATGGCGTCGTCGGGGGGCAGGTCGCAAGGCATGCTCGCGGGCCAGAGCAACTCGCCGTCGAGCCGGCGTTGAATGAACGCGTGGAGATCGCAGAGGAATTGTAGCGTCTCCCAGTGCGTGTGTTGCGGCGGCGTCACGAGCTCGGGCAACGCCTCGGAGTAGTCCGTCGTGATGTAAGGATGCGTGAGCGCGGCGCCAAAGCTGCTGGAGTGCGGTCGCTGCGACAGCACACCGTGCGTGTCGACGCGCAGGCTCTCCTTCTCGACGCCGCGCAGCCCTTTGAGAATCAGTCCTGCGCGCCGCGCGTCGCGCAACCATTCGAGTCGCGCGACGAACGTCCCACCGGCGGCAGGCGACGAGGATGCGGGGGCAAAGCTCGACACGATCAAGAAACTCGATGAGGTTCGGCCCGCATTATAGGCCGGCGATTGCCGTTGCGGCCCATTCGGCGTAGGTTCAGAACGACCGGCTAGGCTCGAGGCGAGCAGGAAGCGGACACGAGCATGAAGAGCAAATCGCTACGCGTTGCGGTCGCCACGGTGCTCGTGCTACTGGTCGTCGCGCCGGCGCACGCGTTTCGGTGCGGCACGCGCATCATCACGCGCGGTGATTCCGCCGAGAAAATTTTGCGCTTCTGCGGCGAACCTACTTCGGTGCAGACGCGGCTTTCGCAACGCGCCTACGTCGACCGCTTCGGCCGCGTGTTCCCCACGCTCCTGGAAGACCTCGTCATCGAGGAATGGACTTTCAATCTCGGGCCGCACCAGCTCGTGCGCGTCGTGCGGCTCGAGAACGGCTACGTTGCCGAGATCAGGCACCTCGGCTACGGCTTCTGACGGCGGGCTCTTTCACCGCGCGCAGCAGCGGCACTTGCTCCATCTCGTAGCCGATGACTTCGTGCGTGAAGGGGTCGTGAATCGGCTTGCCGCGACGGAAGCAGCCCGTGGTCCGAGCCGTGCGCTCGAACTCTTCCTCCGACTGCACTGGCTCGAGGGCCACCTGCCCGTCCGGCCGCCGCACGAGGCGCTGCGCGCCGCGGCCGAGCTGACCGGCCTGCCAACGCCGCTCGCTCGCGTCGGCGAGCACCAAGGCGATGATCTCGAAAGTACCGTTCATGATCACGACCTGTCATCGGGTTGACCGAGCGTTGCTAAAGCAATCCGCGTGCCAAGCTCCGAGACGCAACGAAAACAAGCCGTTATCGCGTCGCAGCGTGAGGCGCATCACAGCACCAATGCGACAAAATTTGCCACTCTGTGGCCAATTGCCGCCGCGTGATCCCAATCCCGCGAATTCGGCAGACGCTAGGTTACTTCAGCCACCCGATTGCGGAGACCCCGAGCGATGCTCAACTTCAAGCGCCGAGTCAGCGACACGAACCGCCAGACGACCTATATCGCGGCCTCGACGAAAATCACGGGCACGCTCACGGGCCAAGGCGCGTATGTCTTCTGCGGGGTCGTCGAGGGGGACTGCGACATCGAGGGTCCGCTCACGCTTGCCGAGGGCGGACGCTGGAAAGGCACGATGAAGGCCGTGGATATCATCGTGGCCGGCACCGTCGAAGGCGACGTCGCCGCAAAACAGCGCGTCGAGATCTCGGGGACGGCCCGCATCACCGGCAGCCTGTCCGGCAACTCGATCGCCGTCGCCGAAGGCGCGATCATCGAAGGCGAGATCAAAGTAACGAGCGGCGAGCTGCTCACGACGTTCCAGGAAAAACGGCAGGCTTGATCCGCGTCAGCAAGCCTCCGCAACCTCTTTGAGCACGGCTCGATCGAGCCAACTGCGCAAGCGATAGTCTTCGAGGAACGCGCAATGACCGCCGCGCGCGACAACCTCGATTGCGAGCGCCGGCGTCAGGGCCACGTCCTTTAGGTCCTCGACCGGAATCACCGGGTCGTCCGCCGCGACGATCATGCGCGCCGGCACCGCGAGGCGCGCGAGCGCGTCGCC
>DATFFV010000117.1:0-2700 GCA_035249885.1 Gammaproteobacteria bacterium
GATCAGCAGGAAGCTGAAAAGCGCCATCAAATACCAGATCGAGTAGCGGAACGTCGCCATCGGCGAGTCCTCGCGCGGCGCGAATTTCAGCTTGAGCGCGTAGTAGAGAAAACCGCCGCCGAGCAGCAGCGCGCCGAACAAGTAGAGCGGGCCCGTCATGCCCGTGAGGTACGGCAGCACCGTCACGATTATCAACAGCACCGTGTAGTAGACGACGAACGACTTCGTGAGGGCGACGCCGTGAGTGACGGGCAGCATCGGAATGTCGGCGCGCTCGTAGTCGGAGCGGCGGGCGATTGCGAGCGCCCAGAAGTGCGGCGGCGTCCAGGTGAAGATGATCAAGAACAGAAGCAAGGCGTAGGGATCGACGGTGCCCGTGACGGCGGCCCAGCCGAGCACCGGCGGCGCGGCGCCGGCAGCCCCGCCGATCACGATGTTCTGCGGCGTCGCGCGCTTCAGATAGACCGTGTAGACGACGGCATAGCCGATCAGCGACGCGAACGTCAAAGCGGCCGTCAGCACGTTGACGAACAGCACGAGCACCACGAGGCCCGCAAGGCCTAGCCCCATCGCGAACGCGAGCGCGTCGCGCTCGCCGATGCGGCCCTGCGGCAAGGGGCGGTTGCGCGTGCGCGCCATCTGCGCGTCGATACGTTGATCGAGCACTTGATTGACGACGGCGCCCGCGGCCGCCGCGAGGCCTATTCCTAAGCTCGCGGCGACCAGCACGTTCCACGGCACGAAGCCCGGCGTCGCGAGGAACATGCCCACGACGGCCGTGAACACCAGGAGCTGCACGACCCCCGGTTTCGTCAAAGCGTAGTAGTCGCGCCACTGCGCGACGAGTCCGCCGCTAACGTTGCCTAATTCTTTGGTTAGCATTGATCACTGTGAGGAGCAGCAAGGCCGCGACGCCGTTGTGCAACACGGCCACGGCGAGCGGCACTCCGAACCAGACGATACTAACACCGAGGCTGAGCTGAGCGAGCAGCATGGCCAGGACGGCCGCGCCGTCGGGGCGCGTCGCAGCGTCCCGCGCGAGCCGCCAACCGAGCAGCGCGAGCAACACCGTGGCCAGAATCGCGCCGAGCCGGTGCGTGAAATGCACGGCCACGCGCGCCGGGTGGTCGAGCACGCCGCCTTCGTAGTCGATGCCGAGCCCGCGCCAGAGCACGAACCCTTCCTCGAAGTCGGCGACCGCGGGCCACCATTGCGTCTGGCACTTCGGGAAATCGGGGCAAGCGACCGCCGCATAGTTGGCGCTCGTCCAGCCGCCCAAGAAGATCTGCAGCACGAGCGCGGCGCCCGCGGCGAGGCCGAGCGCGCGCAGTCCGGCGGTCGCCGCACCGACGCGCCCCGTGCGCCATCGTCCCAGCGAGAACAGCAGCGCGAGCGTCGCGAAGCCCCCGAAGAGGTGGGCCACGACGACGATCGGTTTGAGCAGCAGCGTCACGGTCCACATGCCGAGCAAGCCTTGGAACACGACGAGCGCCACGAGCACGAGCGGCACACGCCAGGGTTGATTCGGATCGCGGCGGTTGCGCCACGCGACGACCGCGAGCGCCACGCAGACGAGCCCGAGCGTGCTCGCGAGGTAGCGGTGGATCATCTCTCGCCAAGCCTTGCCGGCCTCGACCGGTCGCCCGTACTCGGCGCCGAGCTCGACCGCCGCCGCACTCGCTTCGGGCACGACGAGGCGGCCGTAGCAGCCCGGCCAGTCGGGGCAGCCCAGGCCTGCGTCCGTGAGCCGCACCCACGCGCCGAGCATGACGACGGCGAGCGCGAGCACGGCGCCGACGCGAGCGAGGCGGATGAAGAGCACATTCATGAGCCGGATCCTGCCAATAACCTCTTGAGGTCGCGCAATAGTTCTTCTTGTTCGACATCCGGCGGATAGCTCAAGATGACTTCGCTGCGCGGATCGGCGACGAACACGCGGCCGTCACCGATACGCTCCGCGCCGAGCGCTTCGACCATAGCCCGGCCGGCGGCATCGTCGAGGGCGAAGGCAGTCAGCGCGGCGTCTGCGAGCGCCGGCAGCTCGCCGACGTGCCACACCACGCGCGCGACGCGATCTTGGTCGCGGCCGAGCGCGAGTTGCACTTGCAGAAGCCTGCCCAAGTGCTGCGCGCAGCGTTGCTCGCAGCGGCTCATTTTTGCATAGATGAGCTGCCACGGACCCTCGCCTTCCTGCGACCGCCAGGCTGCGGGCAGCGGCACGGGCGGCCGTAGCAACTCCCGGCTGCCGGGCACGACGGGCAGCCAGCCGACGCCCCAGGGGCCGTAGTAGAGCAGCAACGCGGCCGCGAACGGCCCTAGGCACGCGAGCGCGACGAACCATGGCGCGAGCGACTTGTGTTTCACGCCCTGCGTTTTCACGCTTCGCGCCTCCACGCCTTGAATAGTATTACGACCGCCGCGGCTACGGCCCCGACGGCGAGCACGAGCCACTGGCCCGCGTACGACCAGTGCCGCTCGGGCGCCAGGCCCGGCAACTGCCATTGCCGCACGTAGCCGTCGGGCTCGGCGGGGTCGAGCAAGAGCTGATAGTCGAGCACGGGCTCGCCGAGAATCGCAGCCACGTCGGCGGCTGTCGGGTATTGCAGCACGACGGCCGCGCCTCGCGGCGCTTCGTTCGCGGCCGCGCCGAGGCGTAAGCCCGGTCGCGGCAGGCGTTCGAGTCGCCCCACGACACGGCGC
>DATFFV010000118.1:0-4716 GCA_035249885.1 Gammaproteobacteria bacterium
TGGTGCTCGGGATCGTTGCGATCGCCTTGCTCAACGAGAACCGCAAGAACCGCGACAAGATGGCCCTCATCGAGCGGCTCGTGACGGGCGGCCAGCCCGTGCCGCGCGAGCTCCTCACGGGCGAAGCGCCGCAGCTACCGCTGCCTCAAGAACGGCGGCGCGACCTACGGCGCGGTATCACCTTGTTGTGCTGGGCCATCGCGGTCACGCTAATCCCCGTGATCGGCTCCGGTGGCGAATGGCGCTACGGCGTCTGGGGCTTGCTGTTCCTGCTGCCGAGCCTCGGCAGCTTCTTCAAGGCTTGGCTCACCGCGCGCGAGATCGCGCGCGGCACCTCCTCGGGCTCGCCGCAGCCCTGAGGTGAGCGACAGTGACGCCGCGCTCGTCGCTCGCGTTGTCGCCGACGACGATCGCGGCGCGTTCGAGCTTCTCGTGCGCCGGCACCAATCGGCCGTGCGCAACTTTCTGCGGCGGCTCGCACGCAACGATGTCGAGCGCGCCAACGACCTTGCGCAAGAGACGTTCATCAAGATGCACGCGGGCCTGCACTCGTATCGCGGCGCGGCCCGCTTGTCGACTTGGCTCTTTCGCATCGCGTATCACACGTTTCTCAACGACGAGCGCGGCCGCCGCACCAACGTCGAGTTCAGCGAGGACGAGCACGCGGGCGCCGAGGATACCGCTGCCGCCACGGCCACCACGCTCGACGTCGACAGTGCGCTCGAACGCCTGCCCGTGCGGCAACGCGCCGTCTTCGACTTGCACTACAAGAAGGGCATGACGCATTCTGAGGTTGCCGACGCGCTCGAGCTGCCGATCGGCACCGTGAAATCCGATCTTAAGCGCGGACACGAGAAGCTCAAGGGATGGCTTGCGGAAGGAGTCTCGCAATGAGCAGCGACAGCAACAACATCGAGGCGGCGCTGCGCGCACCGGAACCGGCGCTCGCCGACGACGATTTCAGCGTGAAAGTGCTCGCACGGCTACCGCCGCGTCGCCGCCGCAGCAGCGCGCGCCGCTGGACGCTCGCCGGCGCCGCATGTTTGGGCAGCGCCCTCACGGCGATGTTCGCTCCACCGCTCGGCGACGCGCTCGCGTCGCTGTCGCCGTGGATGATTCCGCCGCTCGCAGCGACGGCCCTCGCGGTCCTCGTCATCGTCATGCTGCCGGGCATGTACTTCTTGTACACCGAACGCGCCGATCGCTGAAAGCCGCGCGCAGCGGCTCCGCGATACAATAGGCTGCAATCCATGACGCGGTCTGAGCGCGGTTGCGCTCGAGATCGCCTGTCGCAATCGAACGGAGCAGCACTTAAGTGAAGACCACGGACTACGGATTCATCGGCGTCGGCCGAATGGGCGCGCACATGGCGCGGCGGCTCCTCAAGGCCGGCATCAGCCTCACGGTGTACGACACGTCGAAAGACGCATGCGCGGAGCTCGCGAAAGACGGCGCGCAAGTCGCGGGCTCGGCGCTCGAAGTGGCGAACAACACCGAGGTCGCGTTCTTGAGCCTGCCGACGCCCGACATCGTGCAGAAGGTTTGCGGGGGGCTCGGGAGCGCGAAGACACTCAAAGTCGTGGCCGACTGCTCGACGACCGGACCCGGCGTAGCGCGCATCTGTCAGGCCGAGCTCGCCAAGGCCGGCATCGTCTACATGGACGCGCCCGTGAGCGGCGGCATGGCCGGCGCGCGCGACGGCACCTTGGCCGTCATGGTCTCGGGCAAGCGCGAGGTCTACGACCGAATCGAACCCGCGATCAAGCAGTTCGGCAAGCTGTTCTTCTGCGGCGAGGGCGCGGGGCTCGCGCAGGTCATGAAACTCGCGAACAACATCATCGCGGCCGGCGTCATCGTGATGTCGGCCGAGGTCATCGCCATGGGCACGAAGGCGGGCCTCAATCCGCGGCAGATGTGCGAGATCATCAACGCGGGCAGCGGCCGCAACGCCGCGACGCAAGACAAGTTCCCGCGCTCCATATTGCCCGGCACGTTCGACTTCGGCTTCGCGACGGGCCTCTCCTATAAAGACGTGCGCCTGTGCCTCCAGGAGGCCGACGCGCAAGGCGTACCGATGCCCGTCGGCGCCGAGGTGTTCCAGGTTCTCGGCATCACGAAGGCGCGATACGGCGCCGATTCGGACTTCACTTGCATTGCCAAGGTCTACGAGGAGTGGGCCGGCGTGCAGATGCGCGGTTAACGAACGTCATGGCCGCTGTCGATCGCTCCACGACGGCTCCTGCGGCGGCGCTCGCCGTGCGCATGGCACGCACGCTCGGCGAATATTCGTGGCCGCGGCTCCACGCCGAAGTCGTCGCCAAGGCCAAGCTCTGCATCTACGACCTCTTATCGTCGGCGCTCGCCGCGGGCGAGCTGCCGTGGAGCCGGCAAGCCGCGGCGGTCGCACGCCGCAACTCGCAAGGATGTGCGCGCGGCGCCGGCATCATCGGCACGAGCGATGTCGTTTCGGCTCAGGACGCGGCGTTCGCGAACGGCGTGTTGAGCCATGGGCTCGTGCGCGACGACATGCACGTCGGCAGCGTGAGCCACTTGGGCACGGTGCTCGTGCCCACGCTGCTCGCGCTCGCGGAGACGACGCACGTCGACGGCAAAGCGTTTCTCACGGCGCTCGTCGCGGGCTACGAGGTCGGCGGCAAGGTCGGCCGCATGATCCTCGACGTCGAGGTCGCGAAAATCTTCCGGCCCACGGGCACTGTCGGCCCGATCGCGGCGGCCGCCGCCGGTGCCAAGCTGCTCGGCCTTGGGCCCGACCAGGCGACGGCGGCGCTCGCGCTCGCGGCCAACACGGCCGCCGGCTACAACGAATGGGCCGGCACGGGCGGCAGCGAAATGTTCTTCCACAACGGCTTGGCCGCCCGCAGCGCCGTCACGGCCGTCGAGCTCGCGGCCGCGGGTGCGTACGCGTCGCCGACGGCGCTCGACGGCGATGCCGGCATCCTCGCGGCGTTTCGCCGGCCACGGCCACCGCAGGTCCCCGAGCTCTTCGCGGATCGGCCCGAGATCCTCGCCGTGTTTTTCAAGCCCGTGCCCGCGTGCAACTTCGCGCAGACGCCGGCGCAGGTGGCGCACCTTCTCGCACAACGTCATGGGCTACGCGCCGACGACATCGAGAGCGTCACCGTGCGCGTCACACGGGCCGCCGCGCTGTATCCCGGCTGCGACGTCAGCGGTCCGTTCGAGCACATCCTGCAAGCCAAGATGAGCATCCACTACAACGTGGCCGCGGCGCTCGCACACGGCAACTTCGCGGAGCAGAACTACGTGCCGCAGCAGAATGCCGCCGTGCAGGCGCTCGCGAAACGCGTGCGCGTCGAGATCGACGCGGGGTTCACGGCCGCGTTCCCCGGCCAACAAGGTGCCGCCGTCGTCGTGCGCACGCGTGATGGGCAATCGTTCGAGCACAGCGCTCCGAACCTCGTTCCGACCGGCGCCGACGAGGTGCACGAGCGGTTCTTCGCCGCCGCGGCCGCGCAGCGCGGCGAGCCGCAAGCCCGCGAGCTCGACGCCGCGATCGGCACGCTCGAAACGCGCGGCGACGCCGGGGAGCTTGCGCGCCTCACGCGGAAGCGCGCGCCGTGACGGCCGCGCAGCACGTCGAGAATTTTCTCCAGCTCCTCTCGGCCGGGCTGCTCACGGGCGCGATCTACGGCCTCATGTGCGTGGGGCTCTCAGTGATTTTCGGCGTCATGCGCGTCATCAATTTCGCGCAGGGCGAATTCATGATGGTCGGCATGTACTTCGCGTTCTACGCGTTCGGCGCGATCGGCGGGTCGTTCGTCTACGGCGACGTCATCGCGCCGTTCGTCGTCGCGCTGCTCGCGGGCCCGGCCGTGTTCCTCGTGGGCCTCGTCGCGCACAAGCTGCTCGTAAGCCGCGTGACGGGCGTCAGCGGCACGGCGCTCCAGGGCGAGGGGCACTACGCACAGCTCATCTTGACGCTCGGCATCTCGCTGATCCTCGCGAACGGCGCGCTCATCGCGTTCGGCTCGACGCCGGTCTCGATTCAGACGCCGCTGTCGTCGACCCCGTGGATCGTCGGGCCTCTATGGGGCGAGGACGTGCTGTTGTTCATCAACCAGGGACAAACCATAGCGGCGGTGATCGCCGTCGCCGTGGTCGTGGGCTTCGCGTCGTTCATGGCGCGCACGCGGCTCGGCCGCTCGCTGCGCGCGGCCGCCGACAATCCGCGCGCCGCGATCTACGTGGGGCTAGACGTCGACCGCGCCTATCGCCTGGCGTTCGGCTTCGGCGTCGGCATCACGGCCATCGGCGGCGGGTTGCTCGCCGTGAATCTACCCTCGAAACCCGACATCGGCATCGAGTACGTCATCGTCATGTACGCGGGCGTCGTGCTCGGCGGCTTGGGGAGCTTGCGCGGCGCGTTCTTGGGCGGGCTCACGATCGGGCTCATCCAGCAGCTCTCGGCGCTCGTGCTGCCGAATCAGCTTCAGAACACCGCGATCTTCGTCTGCTTCCTGGCTCTAATCCTGCTCAAGCCCGACGGGCTCTTCGGCCGCGCGGCGCGGCGCGCGTAGACGCATGGAGCACGCGGCACAACGCCATTGGCAGTGGATCGCCGCCTTCGCGGTCGCCTACGGCGGGCTCGCGTTGTTCGTCACGAACTCGTACTACCAGCTGATCATGACCATCGTGCTCGTGTGGGCCGTCATGGGCCTCGCCTGGAACTTGCTGTCG
>DATFFV010000119.1:0-5285 GCA_035249885.1 Gammaproteobacteria bacterium
CGCGACGCGCCTCGAGGCGGAGCGCGTGCCCGCCATGCGCAAAGATTTCCTCACGGATCCGTATCAGGTGCTCGAGGCGCGCGCCGCGGGCGCCTCCGGCGTGCTCGTGATCGTCACGATGCTCGACGACGCGACGGTGCACGCGCTCGTCGACTGCGCGCGGGGTTGCGGGCTGTTCGTGCTGCTCGAGGCGTTCGACCGCGCCGACCTCGAGCGCCTCGGCTCGTTCGATCGGCCGACCGCACCAGACGCGTCACCGCTGCTGGCAGGAGTTAACTGCCGCGACCTCCGCGATCTCGACGTGCGCTTTCCGCGCTTCGCCGAGCTCGCGCCACACCTGCCGCGCCACTTGCCCACCGTCGCCGAGAGCGGCATCGGCACGGCCGACGACGTGCGCGCCGTGGCCGCGGCCGGCTACCGGCTCGCGCTCGTCGGCTCGTCGCTCATGCGCGCCGTAAACCCCGCCGCGGCGCTCGCCGACTTGATCGCCGCGGGCCGCACCACCCTCGCGAGGAAGCACTGAGATGTTCGTCAAGATCTGCGGCATGAACAGCCCCGAGGCCGTCGCGGCCGCCGTCGAAGCCGGCGTCGACGCGCTCGGTTTCGTTTTCGCCGAGTCGCCGCGCGAGGTCACGGTCGAGCAGGCGCTGGCCCTCTGCGCCGACGTGCCCGCGCACATCGTGCGCATCGCCGTCATGCGCCATCCGCACAAAGAGCATTGGCAGCGCGTCGTCGAGACGTTCCAGCCGAACTGGCTCCAGACCGACGCCGAGGACTTCAGGTGGATCACGCTGCCGGCGAGCTGCCAGGCGCTGCGCGTCTATCGCGACAGCGACGCGCCGGCCGACAGCGACCTCCCCGATCGGCTGCTCTACGAGGGCACGCACTCAGGCAGCGGCCGTGTCGCCGACTGGGACGAGGCGCACGGCCTCGCGCGCGTCGCCGAAATCATCCTCGCGGGCGGGCTGACCGCCGACAATGTCGGCGACGCCATCCGTTTCGTGCGCCCGTGGGGCGTCGACGTGTCGAGCGGCGTCGAGCGCGAGCGTGGCGTCAAGGATCCGGCCAAGATCAAGGAATTCGTCGCCCGCGTGCGGGCGGTCGAGGTATGAAAATGGATGCGAAAGAACGCGAGGTGCTGCTGGCAGCCTTGCTCGACGGGCGTTTGCCCGATGCAAACGGTCGATTCGGGCCGTTCGGCGGGCGCTACGTGCCCGAGACGTTGATGCCCGCCGTCGAGCGGCTCACGCACGGCGTGCAGCACATTCTGCCGTCGCCCGAGTTCCAAGCGGCGCTCGGCCGCGAGCTCAAGTCGTGGGTCGGCCGGCCCACGGCGCTCACGCCCGTGCCGACGTTGAGCAAGCGGTGGGGCGCCGATGTCTGGCTCAAGCGCGAGGACTTGGCCCACACGGGCGCGCACAAGATCAACAACGGCATCGGCCAGGCGCTGCTCGCGAAGGCACTCGGCGCACAACGCGTCGTCGCCGAGACGGGCGCGGGCCAGCACGGCGTCGCAGCCGCGGCCGCCTGCGCGCGCGTCGGCTTGCCGTGCACGGTCTACATGGGCGAGATCGACGTCGCGCGGCAAGCGCCGAACGTCGACCGCATGCGCCGCTTCGGCGCGACCGTCGTCGCCGTCAAATCGGGCGACCGCACGCTGCGCGCGGCGATCGACGAGGCGATCCGCGACTGGGTGTCCGATCCCGTCGGCACTTACTACTTGCTCGGCTCCGCGATCGGTCCGCATCCCTATCCCTATCTCGTGCGCCAGCTCCAGGCCGTCATCGGCCGCGAGGCGCGCGCGCAGATGCAAAGCGACGCGGGCGGCCTGCCCGACGCCGTGTTCGCGTGCGTCGGCGGCGGCAGCAATGCGATCGGCCTCTTCCACGGCTTCCTCGCCGACGCCCAAGTGAAGATCTTCGGCGTCGAGGCCGGCGGCCGCGGGCCCAAGCTCGGCGACCATTCGGCGACCTTGAGCTACGGCAAGCCCGGCGTGCTGCACGGCACGCACACGATGCTGCTCTATGACCAGCACGGGCAGATCCAGGAGACGCATTCGATCTCCGCGGGCCTCGACTATCCCGGCGTCGGTCCCGAGCACGCGCTGCTGCAAGCGATCGGCCGCGTCGAATACGTCACGGCCAGCGACGAGGAGACGCTCGCGGCCCTCGACGAGCTCTGCTCGTCCGAAGGCATCCTGCCCGCGCTCGAGAGCTCGCACGCGCTCGCCGCCGCGCAGCGCTGGGCGGCCAAAAACGCGGGCTCGCGCGTGCTGATCGGCCTTTCCGGGCGAGGCGACAAGGACATGCCGATCCTGGCGAAACACCCCATAGCGGCGCGACACCATGCTGCCGCGTGACCGCATCGCCAAGGCGCTCGCGCGCGACGTCGGCAGCGGGCGGCCGGCGCTCGTCGCCTACATCACGGCAGGGTTTCCCGAGCCGCGCGATTTTCTGAAGCTGTTGCGCTCGGTCGCGAGCGCCGCTGACGCCGTCGAGATCGGCGTGCCGTTCTCGGACCCCATGGCCGACGGCGTCACGATCCAGCGCTCGAGCCAGGTCGCGATCGAGAAGGGCGTCAATCTCGCGTGGATCCTGGACGAGCTCGCGCGCCGCGACTTCGAGCTTGCGACGCCCGTGCTCCTCATGAGCTATCTGAATCCGCTGCTCGCGTTCGGCTACGAGGCCTTGAGCGCACGCGCGGCCGCGGTCGGCGTCGGCGGCTTCATCGTGCCCGATTTGCCGTACGAGGAACGCGCGCCGCTCGCCGCGGCGCTCTCGCCATCCGGCTTGGCGCTCGTGCAGATGGTCACGCCCGCAACACCGGCCGAGCGCCTGCGGCGCCTCTGCGCGGCGAGCCAGGGTTTCGTCTACGCCGTGACGCGCACGGGAGTCACGGGCGATAGCGCGCTGCCGCCCGACACGGCCAAGTATCTCGCGGCCGTCAAGGCGGCGTCGCCGCTGCCCGTGTGCGCGGGGTTCGGCGTGCGCCGCGCCGAGCAAGTCGCGCTCATCGGCGCGCACGCCGACGGCGTCATCGTGGGCTCCGCGCTCGTCGAGGTGCTCGAGCGCGGCGCCGATCCAGGTGCGTTCCTGCGCTCGTTACGCGCATGAGACCAACGGAGTAGCAAGGATGCGCTGGCTCGACGGGTTGCTGACTCTCTTTGCCGCACTACTCGTAGCCGTCAACCTGCTGCCGCTCGGCGCCCGGTTCTGGTGGGTCATCGATCTCACGACGCACTTCCGCGTTCAGTACGTGGCCGTGACTCTCGTGCTGCTCGCGCTGCTCGCGTTGCGCCGCCGCTGGCCGGCCTGCGTCGTGCTCGCGGCCGCGGGCGCCGTGAGCGTCGTGCCCGTGGTCCCCTACCTCCCGCTCGCGCCGCGCGCGGCGGTGGTCGACGTCGAGCCCCGGCTCAAGGTGCTCAGCGTCAACGTTTCGTACCGGCAATTCTCCGTGCGCCGCTTGCTCGAGATGGTCCGCGACATCGACCCGCACGTCGTCGTGTTGCAGGAGCTCACGCCGTACGCGAACGAAGTGCTCGCGCCTCTCGACGAGCCGCTGCCTCACTACTTCAAGATGCCCGCCGAGGGGCGGTTCGGCATCGCCGTGTGGTCGCGGCTACCGCTCGAATCGGCGGTGCCGTTCGCGCTCGGCCGGCAGCCGGCCATCGAAGCGCGAGTGCGCTTTCGCGACGGCGCGGTCACGCTGCTCGGCGTGCATCTCAACGCGCCGACCTCGGCGCGCCGCGCCGCCGCGCGCGACAACGAGTTGCGTTTGCTCGCGGAGCGCAGCGCCGCGATCGAAGGACCGCTCGTCGTCGCGGGCGACTTCAATCTCACTCCCTATTCGCCGCTGTTCGGCGACTGGCTCGCGGCGAGCGGACTCACCGACACGCGCCGCGGCCGCACGCCGAGCGTGAGCTGGCGGCCCGCTGACTTGCCAATTCTCGGTATCCCCATCGATCATGTGGCCGTGAGCTCCGAGTTCGCGATTCTCGCCCACCGTCGCTTGCCGAACTTCGGCTCCGACCACTACGGCGTGCTCGCGGAGCTCGCGCTCACGGGTGCGGAGACGCCATGAGTGCGCAGCCCACGGCCTGTGTGCTCATCATCGGCAACGAGATCCTGTCCGGCAAAACGCAGGACACGAACCTCCAGTTCCTCGGCTTCGAGCTCGCGAAGCTCGGCATCCGTCTCGCCGAGGGCCGCGTCGTGCCCGATGACCCCGAGGCGATCGTCCGGCACCTCAACGAGTGCCGCCGCGAGTTCACCTACGTATTCACGACGGGCGGCATCGGGCCGACGCACGACGACATCACGGCGGAGTGCGTGGCCCAAGCGTTCGGCGTGCCGCTCGTCGTGCGCGACGAGGCCGTCGAGCGGCTGAAGCGCAGCGGCCGGCCGCTCAACGAAGCGCGCCTCAAGATGGCGCGGATCCCACGCGGCGCGGAGCTCGTCGAGAACCCCGTGAGCAACGCGCCGGGCTTTCGCATCGAGAACGTGTTCGTGCTCGCCGGCATCCCGAGCATCGCGCGCGCGATGTTCGCGAGCGCCGTGCCGATGCTCGTGCACGCGGCGCCGATTCTGTCGGCGAGCGTCGACGCATACTTGCGCGAGGGCGACTTCGCCGCGGCGCTCGAGGCCATCCAGAAACGCTACGCGGCCGTCGAGATCGGCAGCTATCCGTTCAACCGCGACGGCCGGCTCGGCGCGACGCTCGTCGCGCGCGGCACCGATCGCGCGCTGCTCGACAAGGTCGTCGGCGAGATCGTCGCCGCGATCGGCGCGCTCGGCGGCGAGACGAAGTTACCCTAAGGACCCCTCGCCAGAATTGATCAGAATTGCGCGCCGCCGGGCCACGATTGGCTGCGGCGCCGCCACGACTCGAGCGCTCAATGTCCCCGAGGCTGAACCTCTAGGGGACCGACCATGCGCAAGTGGAGATCGTTGTGGCGCAGTGCGCTGTCGCCGCGCGTGTGCGAGGAGATCGAGACCTGGGCCGGCGTGCTGCTCGGCTTGGGCGCTCTGCTGCTGCTCTACGCCACTCTCACGGCGCAAGCCGCGGGGAGCGTGTCATGAAGCGGCCATCGCGCGGCGACGTGCCGCTCGCGGTGACGTTGCCGCTGCACTTCGATCTCGGGCTGCGCGCCGCGCGCAAGCGGCGCACGCGCCGATTCCTCGTCGCCGCGCTCGCGCTCGCCGTCGCGGTGCTGCTCGCCGCGGGCGTCTGGTTACCCGCGAGGGCGGCGCTCGGGAACGGTAGTGCCGAGCCCGGCGCACGCAGCG
>DATFFV010000120.1:0-5356 GCA_035249885.1 Gammaproteobacteria bacterium
ATCGATGAAGCCCACGCCGTCTCGCTCGTGTGCCGTCCGCTTGACGACGGCCGGATGCGCCTCGTGGCCCTCGGGCGTGAAAAACCATTCGACGGCATACGCACCTTCGCGGCTCGCCACGACGGTCCAGCCGCGCTGCTCGCGGAACTCCGCCGTCCCGTCCGCACGCAGCGACGCCAGCACCGCGGCCACGGTCGCATGAGCGATCGGCGCGGCCTCGTCGGCCGCCGCCAATGCGGCCGGGGCACCGAGGGTACACAACACAACTATCGCGGCTCGCATGTCTGCCTCCCAAATGTCACGTGCTTGCCTTGACTCCCACCCAGATCTCGACGCCGCCTTCGCCCGTGGCGCCGTCGAAGTGCTCGTCGTAGACCTCGAAATCCGGCGTATTGGCCGACTGCATTCCGGAGCTCGGCAACCAAGAGAAGATCTGTTGCCAGGTGCTTTGGATCGTCGCGACGTTGCCTTCGTGCCGGAACACGGCGTAGCGCACCGCGGGCACGCGCATGCGGCCGAGCTCTTTCGGCAGCGCATCGAAGCTCTGCACCTCGGCCGCGCACATGTACTCCATCGTCTGCGTCTTGGGGTCGCCGCCGCAGATCACGCCGTAAGCCGTCGTGCCCACCTGCCCGGGCAGCTTGCCGAGCTTTACAAAATTCTCCCACTGCTGCGGGATGTCCTGACCCATCTTCGCGAACGTGTGCTTGCGGCGAATGCCGGCGAACAGCATCGGCCGTCCTTGCTCGTAGCGCAGTACCGTCAGCGTGCTCATGAGTGTCGACGTCCAGGATAAGTGACGACGCCCGCGGCGTCGACCTCGCCGCCGCCCGGCGTGCTACCTCAGGGCGCGGTAGAGGAGCGGCAAGCTGCGGTCCATGCGATAGTCGATGCTCGAGTGCGTGCCGTCGAATTCCTCGTAGACATGCGGGACGCGGTGCCGCGCAAGCCGCTGCGACAGCAGCCGGGTCCCGTAGTGAATGCGATACTGGTCGCGCCAACCGCAGTCGATGTAAAGCCCGCGCAACGTACGCAGGTTGCGCGCGTAGCGCGCGACGAGATTCACGGGATCGTGGCGCAGCCAGCGCAACCAGCGCCCCGGCAGTCGCTCTCCGGTCTCCAGATTGAACGGGAGACGAAAGCCGTTCGGCGCTTTCGGATCCGGATCGTAAGTCGCCGCCATCGCGAGGTTCATGAGGGCGTGCACCTCGGCGCTGCTCACGTCCTCTTTCCGCCACACGTGCTCGAGAAAGCGCGCGATGCGACCGTCGTCGCGGCCGTCGTTGCCGGCCGCCGCCGCGGCCGCCGTCACGTTGCGCCGACCAGCCGCGAGCTTGGGCCGCCGATGTTTCGCGAGCTCATCCAGCGTATTCGGCCAATCGGCGCCGTAGACGAAATCGAAGTAGGCGTCGCCGGAGTGGTTCGCCACGGCTCCCCAGTAACGCGGGTATTTCATGCCGTGCATCATGGCGCCGTACCCGCCCGAAGACTTACCGAAGCAGCCGCGGTGGGCACGGTCGGCGAGCGTACGAAATTCGCGATCGACGAACGGAATGAGCTCGCGCGTCAGATAGTGCGCGTAGGCTCCGACTGCCGGGGAATTGATGTACTGGTTGCCGCCCAGCGACGTGAAGCAATCGGGGAACACGACGATGAGCGGCCCGATTTTCCGCTCGTGCACGAGCCGTGCGGCGCGCTCGGGAACGTTCTCGTCGAACGTGCGCCAGTTCGTGTGCGAGTGGCCGCTGCCCGCGAAGCCGACGAGGTCGTAGACCACGGGGAAGCGCTTGCCGCGCCCCCGGCCGCGCAGCCCGTCGTATTGCGGCGGCAGCCAGACATCGAGCGTGCGCACATTGGGATCGCCGAGCGGGTTATCTGCGAGAACTTTCGACGTGTGCTCGAGCGTCACGACGCGTCCGGAAGGCCACTTCGGACGCTTCAACGCCACGGCGCTAGACCCGCTCGCGCAGCGCGCGGCGATTGATCTTGCTCGTGCCCGTCTTCGGCAGCGCGTCGACGAAATGCACCTCGACGGGCCGTTTGTACTTGACCATCTCGGTCTTGCAGTACTCGAAGAACTCCTCTTCCGTGAGCGTAGCGCCCGCGTCCAGCACGACGAACGCGACGAGCACTTCGCCCAAGCGCGCATCGCGCTTGCCGACCGTCGCGGCCTCACGGATCTTCGGGTGCTTGAACAGCACCTCGTCGACCTCGCGCGGATAGACGTTGTAGCCGCCGACGATGACCATGTCCTTCTTGCGGTCGACGAGGAACACGAAGCCTTCTTCGTCGGCGTAGCCGATGTCGCCCGTGTGAACCCAGCCGTCGCGCAGCGTCTGCGCCGTCTCCTCGGGCTGGTTGCGGTAGCCCGTCATGACCTGCGGGCCGCGGACGCGCAGCTCGCCGCGCTCGCCGAGCGGCAGCACGCGGTCGCCCGTCTCGAGGTCGACGACTTGGAGCTCCGTACCGGGCACCGGGTTGCCGACGGACAACAGCTTGCGCTTGCCGTCGTAGGGATTGAGGCAGAACGGCGCCCCCTCCGTCATGCCCCAACCCTCGAGGATCGGCTGGCCCGTCTTCTCGAGCCACTCGCGGTGCAGCTCCTCGGGGCACGGCGCACCGCCCGACGGGCAGTAACGCAGCTGTGAGAGGTCGGCCTTCGCGAACAATGGGCTCGTGAGCAGCCCCATGTAGATCGGCGCCGGCCCGCCCGCGAACACCGTGATCCTGTGATCGGAGAGGCCCTGCACGACCTTGTCGGCGTCGTAGCGCGGAATCATCACGTGCGTGCCGTGCGTGAAAATAGGCACGAGTGTCGAGTAGCCGAGCCCCCAGATGTGGAACATCGGCGCCACGTTCAAGAAGCGCTCCGCGCCAAATTTGCACGGCCACACGGTGAGGTGCTGCACGCACGACACGAGCAGGCCTCGATGCGTATGGTTCACGCCCTTCGGCACGCCCGTGGAGCCGCCCGTGAAGATCAAGAGCGCCAAATCGTCGAGCTTCGGCAGACGCTCGCGATCCAAGGCCAGCGTGGTATCGCGTTTCCAAGCGTCGAGCGTCAGGCCGCCGGCGCCGAGCGTGATTTGCGTGGGGATGCCGTACTCCGCGGCGACTTGGGCTGCCTTCTCTTCCGAGAGCTTGTCGCACACGATCGCGCACGCTTGCACGTCGCCGAGCTGCTTCTTGAGCTCGGACGGCGTGAGGAATGGGTTGATCGGCGCGACTTGCGCGCCCGCCCCCATGACGGCGAACAGGGCTGCCGCCATCTCGATGGAGTTCGTCATCAACAAAATTACGCGCTCGCCCCGCTTGGCTCCGGCGGCCTCCAAGCGCTGCGCGAGCCCGGCGACCGCGCGGCCGAGCTCGGCGTACGTGATGCGCTGTTGCTCGAGGATGATCGCGGCAAGGTTCGGCTGCGCGTCGACGGCCGACAGCAGCATGTGCACGAGGCTCTCGTGCTGCGGCAGGGCCTCATTCAGGGATTTCGGTGCGCGGACGTGGGACGGAGCGGCAGTCATATCAGGTCTGGATGTTCTCGATGGCGAGCCAAGTGAAGAATACGAGCACCGCGGCCAGCGCGACTACGGTTACGGGATGGTTTTTGAACCGTCGCCCGACCCAGGCCGCGCGACTGTTGAACACGATCAGCACGAGCGCCAGCATCGGGAAGATGTACGCCCCGATGAACGTGTAGATCTGCTGCACGTCGCGGAAGCTCCCGAACAGGCCGATCATTGGTACGAACGCGAGCACGAGCAGGAACCGGCGATATGGGGGCGCGCGCGTGTCGACGGCGTTCGGGTCGCGCTGCACGCCGAGCCGCCAGCACTCGGCGAACAGGTACGGCGCCGCCTGCCACACTCCCAGCAAGCTGCTGAACACGGCGCCGAACGTCCCGGCGAGGAACAGCCACTTGCCGGCCGGGCCGAGCTCCTCGCCGAGGCGATCCGAGAGCACGATCAGCATCCCCGTTCCCTCGCCCTCGATCTTCACGGTCTGGCCGACGATCACCATGAGGATGCCGAACAACGCCATCATGAAGTAGCTCGCCGCGAGGTCGATGCGGCAGGTCCGCAAGTCCGAAGGATGCGTGCGCCCTTCCTCGCGCATCCAATAGCCGTACGAGAGGACCGTCAGCGTACCGCCGATGCCGCCGATCAGCGAGACGGTCCACACGATCGCCTCGGGATCCGTCCGCGGAATCGTCGGCACGAGCAGGCCGCGCAGGACAGAGCCCGTGCCCGGCCAGAGCGCGACGGCCGTGATCGCGACGGTCACGAACATCACGCCGATGCAGACCTTCATCGCGATGTCGAACCCGCGATAGCCGCCGCGCAGCACGATCGCGAGACCGAAAAGGCTCGACAACGCGCCGAACACGATCTTGCCGGTATTGGCGTTCTCGAAGACCGGGATCATCGCGTGCAGCGAAACGCCGTTCGCGCTCATCTGCGCCGAGCCGACGAAGAACGACCAAAGCAGGAAATACGGCAGGAAGATCCAGACGACGACGGGCCCGAGCCGCCGCACGACGCCTTCGATGAGCGTCTCGCCGGTCGCGAGCTGCCAGCGTGCCAGCCCCTCGGTCACGACGAACTTCATGAACGCGCCGAGCGCGATGGCCCACAACACGGTCGTGCCGAGCACGCCGCCGACGAACGTCGCGGTCGCCAAGTCGCCGCCGCCGACTCCGGTCGCCGCGAGCAGCAACCCCGGGCCGAGCACGGCCCAAAACGAAAGCTTATGTCTAGAGGACACCTTGGTTCTTCGGCGGCGAGGACGGCCGCACGGTAGCACGGCTTGCGTCTGCGAGCCTAGTGTATTACTCTATTGATACACAGATACATGAAGAGGCCTTCGTGTTCGTCCTCAACCCGCAGTCCGGCACACCGATCTATCGGCAGCTCATCGCGCAAGTCACGCGGCTCATCGCCGGGGGCCAGCTCGCGGCCGGCACGGAGCTGCCGTCGGTGCGCGAGCTCGCGGATCGGCACACGGTCAACCCGATGACGATCTCGAAAGCCTACGCGTTGCTCGAAGCCGAAGGGCTCCTCGAGCGCCAACGCAGCAAGCCGATGCGCGTGGCCGCGCGGCGGCGCAACCAGGCGCCGCTCACGCAACGCCTGCAACAGCTCGAGCCTGCCGTCACGGACCTCGTGCTGGCCGCGCGGCAGCTCGAGATCGGCAAGAAGGATTTTCTCGCCCTGCTCGGCGACGAATGGGAGAAGAACGATGGCTGAACCCTTGGCGGCGGCTCACAACGTGAGCAAGATCTTCGGCTCGAAGGTCGCGCTCGACGACGTGTCGGCCGAAGTTTTCCCCGGCGACATCATCGGAGTGCTCGGCAAGAACG
>DATFFV010000121.1:0-5966 GCA_035249885.1 Gammaproteobacteria bacterium
CAAATGGCCGCCGACAGCAAGGAAGTCGGCGCCGCTTGGCAGTGAGGCGTCGCGCCGGCGTGCGCGCGCTCAGCGCTAGCGCTTACCCGTGAACACGAGCAGGGCGAGGCCCGCAACGGCGGCGGCCGCACCGCCGATGAGGTACTGCATCGTCCGATCGCTGTAGTCACCTGTGAGCGTCTCACGCGCCTCCTCGAGCGGCGCGTCGGTTGCTTGGAAACCGAAGTACAGCGCGATGGCGCCCGCGACGAGCAACACGAGACCGAGAATCTTCTTGTTGGGCACGACGGCTTACTCCGGCAACGCGCACTCGAAGCTCGCGGCTGCGTTCGTGTCGCCGCGGCCCTTGTAGCGCGCGACCTGCGGGTGCGGGCAGAGCGGCCGCGTCATTGCGACCTTGCCGTCGCGCGTCGCCGTAGCCGTGATCGTCGCAGGCTTCGTGCCCTTCTCGACCCAGCCCGCGAGCGCCGCCATCCAGTCGACCTGATCGGGGCCCGCTCCGCCGCGGCAATGACCGACGCCCGGCAGCATGAAGAGCCGCAGGTACTCGTCCGTGAACGCCGCGCCGTCGCCGCCCGTGGTCTTGCTCGCGAACTCGACGACGTCGTCGTAGTACTCGAGCGTCTGCTGCGGCATGACGCCGGGATCGTTCCAGCCGTGCCAGACGATGAGCTTGCCGCCGCCGTTCTTGAAGTCGCGTAGATCGGGATCGACGGCGTTCAACACGCCGAACAGCTTCTGGTCGATGAGCTCGACGTCGCGGTCGAAGTCGAACGTCCTCCAATCCCAGTTCGGATTCTCGAAGCCCAGACCGTTCAGCACCGCGCCCGAGATCGCGAACGGCTCGCGGCCGTTCATGAGCATCCCCCACCCGGGATTGCCGGGCTGCGGGCCCTCGCCGCCGGGCTCGAGCCCGGCATAGAGCTGTTCGCCGGTGCGCGGATTCACGGCGCCCTGGTAGGCGAGCTTCATGGCCTCGATCTGCGGCGCGCTCAAACCTTGCACTTTGCTCGGGTCGAAGTCGCAGGTGCGCGGATCGGTGAGGATCCCGTCCTTGACGCCGTCGTTGGCATCGCACTGCGCCATCACGGCTTCGCCGACGCGGGTCAAGTCGTCGCGCGTGAGAACGGCGCCCGGCTTCTTGAGGGTGGCGTGCGCCATCCAGAGCTGCCCCATGTGCAGCGTCGTGAAGCGGTTGACGGGCGCGCCGGACGCGATGCCGTCGTAGTCGTCGGGGTAGCGTTGCGCAGTCATGAGGCCTTGCCGCCCGCCCGTCGAGCAGCCGTTGAAGTACGAGTACTCGGCCGCACGCCCGTAGTGCGCCTCGATGACCGCTTTCGCCTTGACGGTCATTTCGTGGATCGCGCGATAGCCGTAGTCGATGACGCGCTGACGGTCGGCCATCCACGTCGTGTCGGAAGCCACGTGACCCGTGTCCGTCGACGACGAGGCATAGCCCGCACGCACGGCTTCGGCCATCGCGGGATAGCTGATGATGCCGGCGAGACCGCCGCCGCCGACCGCTTGGAAGCGGCCGTTCCAAGCGCTGCCTTCGGGCAGCCAGACCTCGAAATTGATCGCGGGCGCAACCGTGCCTGCGACGCGGCAGATGGCCGGCACTTGGAGCGGTTGTTGGGCGCCCGGCGCGCTGAAGCCGCCGGCCGGCACGCGCTCGGCTACCGTGATCTTCGTGTCCGGCAACGCGAGCTTCGCGAGATCGGCGCACGCCGTCGCGGCGTAAGCCGGCGCGCCGAGGCAGAACGAAACGGCGGACGCGAGCGTCGAGAGCGTGAGCAACGGGCGCTTCATGTTCTTGGTTCCCCCATCAGGTAGACGCCGGACGGAGCGCCGGCGGAGCTCTTGCAGCCAAGAGCATAGGGCGTTTGCCGTGGCGCTGTCACGAGTTTTGCCAAGATGCCTTCGCTCGCCATCTCGTTCCGCAGCGCTGCGCTACCATGGCTCGAAACGAGCCTCGAGGGGGTGTCAGATGTCGAGCGTTTCGAAGCTTGCTGCCGCGTTCGTCGGTGCGGTCGCGATCCTCGGCGCGGCCTGGCCCGGCGCCACGCTGGCGGGCTCCCTCCCTGCTGCGCGACCCGAGGAGGTCGGGTTGTCGTCCGAGCGCCTCGCGCGCATCGGTCCCGCGATGCAAAAGCACATCGATGCCGGCGAGATCGCAGGCGTCGTCACGCTCGTCGCACGCCGCGGGCGAATCGTGCATTTCGAAGCGTACGGCTTCGCCGACATCGCCAAACGCACGCCGATGCGCACCGACCACATCTTCGGGTTGGCGTCGTCGTCGAAGCCGATCACGGCGGTCGCCATCTTGATGCTCGTCGAGAGCGGCGACATACGGCTGCAAGACCCGGTCTCGAAATTCATTCCCGAGTTCGCGGCGCCGGCGCAGGTGGCCGTGGCGAAACCCGGCGGACCCGAGAATGCGTACGACTTGGTCCCCGCTACGCGGCCGATCACGGTCGGCGACCTGCTGAAGCACGGTTCCGGGCTCATGAGCGGCGGCTTGGGCGCACGCCAAGGCAACACCATCGCGCCGCGCGCGCCCGACGACACGCTGGCCACGTACATTCCCAAGCTCGGCGCCGTGCCGCTCGATTTCCAGCCCGGCACGCTCTGGCGTTACAGCGGGCTCGCGGGCTTCGACGTGCTGTCGCGCATCGTCGAGGTCGTGTCGCAGCAGACGTTCGACGAGTTCTTGCGCGAGCGCATCTTCGAGCCGCTCGACATGCCCGACACGGGGTTCTCTTTCACCGGCCGACAGGCGGAGCGCCTCGCGTCGGTACACGCACGGCGCGACGGCAAGCTCGAAGCGACGCCGCGCGATCTGTCGCAGGTGGTGTACTTCTCGGGCGCCGGCGGGCTCTCGGCATCGGTCGAGGACTATCTGCAGTTCGCGCAGATGCTCATGAACGGCGGCGAGCTCAACGGGCACCGATTGTTGGGACCGCGCACCGTGGAGCTCATGACGGCCAATCACACGGACGACATGGTCAACGGTCAATTCGGGCGGCCCGCCCGCGGCATGGGCTTCGGACTCGGGATGCAGGTCGTCCTCGATCCGATTGCTGCGCAGCTCGCCGTGTCGAAAGGCGCCATCAGCTGGCCCGGCGGCAGCGGCGTCTCGCATTGGATCGAGCCGGCCGAGGAGCTCGTGTCGATCTACTTCATCCAGGGCGGCCAGGGCGGCCCTGCGCGCCAGTCATTCGAGAACGCCGTGCGGCAAGCGATCGTCGACTGACGCCAGATGGACCGGCGCGCACGGCGTTCTAGAACGCCGTGCGCGGGGTCACCGACACTACGAATGGCTTACGCGGCGCCCGGGTTCAGGCGATCGCTGGGCCAGAACTTCACACCCGTGACGTCGGCTTGCGCAATCAAGCCCCTGTCGGTCAGGCGATAGACGGCCACGCCGTTGACGAACTTGCCGACCGCCGCAGCGCCTTCGGTACCCGCGGCTGCTTGCGCGCTCGTGCCCGCCGTCCACGCGCCGTCGATGAAGCGCTTGTAGGTGTCCTCGCTCTCGAACACCACGACGAGCTTGTAGTTCTCGAGCCCGGCGCCCAGGCCGACACCGCCCTCGCCCATGTGCATGTACACCGGGTTGGCGCCGTTCTTGCGCATGGCGACGCCGGTGCCGCCGGCGCCCGTCACGATGAAGCCGCCCTTGGTCGTGTCGAACACGGCATGACCGTACGCGCTCCCGATGAGCCCGGCGGCGGACTGGTCCTTGCGCAACTTGTCGATCGTCGCCTTCGACATATTGAGGATCTCTTGCCGGCGCTCGGTGAGGCTATTCGCGTCGAGTGCGTCAGGGTCGCCCTGGCGGTCCTGAGCGCTCAACCCCGCGAGCGTTACAGCGGCCAACGTGGCCAGTGCGAAATTTGTAAACGCTTTCATCTTTTCACTCCTAATCGGCCCTAGAGGGCCCAGATCGAGCAAGTTCTGTGCCACGCGGAGCCCAGGCACGGCCTGGCACGGTTGCTGCAACGCTGGGGGTGGACGAAGGCAAATAGGAGAAACGCAATGAAAATCTTGGTTGCACTCTTGCTGCTGGTCCTGGCCGGGAGCCAATACGCCTGCAAGACGCTCGTGGCAGGCGGCGTCGGAGCGGCCGTCGGTGTTGCCGCCGAGCGCGAGCGCCAGGAGAACAAGGAAGAAGAAGAGGAACGCGAACGCGCGCGACTGCGCGAAAGCCAACGCAATTAGACGCGTCAACTCGCTAGGGGCTAGTAGCTGAGCGCGAAGCGCGACCGCGCGCCGCGCTGCTCAGCGCTTGCGTGGATCCGCAGCGCTTTTGGGGCCGGCGGCGCCGCGCGGCGCGGCGCCCTCGAGCTCGCGCGCGTACTCATCGTAGAGCGCGACGTTGTCGGTGTCGTTGCTCACGACGTGCCGCACCGGCTGCACGTCGAGGACGTGCGTCTCGCCCCAGGGGTCGACTTCTTGGCGTCGGTTGCTCATATGCGTCACCGCAGCGGCTTGTAACGCGGAGCACGATACGCTCGAGACGCTACGCGGCGCTTCGAAGGCCGTCACGCTCGGACATAACGCTTGGAGACAAGGTCAGAGGGGCTTTCGCAGCTCGCGCGCGCGGCGAATCAAGTCGGCCATGGCCTCGAGATCGGCCATATCGAGACGCTCCAGCATCCCGGCGATTTGCTCTAGGGTGCGCGCCATTCCCTTTTCGAGAGTCGCGCGTCCTTTCGCGGTGCTCGTGACGAGCACGGAGCGGCCGTCGCTGCGGCTGGCCACGCAACGAACGAGAGCTTGGTCCTGGAGTGCGGCCACGGTGCGGGAGATCGTCGGGGCCGTCACCGATTCGACCGCGGATAGCTCGGTGATGGAAACGGGCTCGCGTAGAGCCACGACGCTGAGCGTGCTCAACCGTTCCCACGTCAAGTTGCGCAACAAATCCGCGTTCTTCAGGCCTCGGGACAGCCGATAGAACGCGAGGACAGCCTGCCGTTCGTCCCCCGGGGGCGGATAGGAATCACCGTCAGCCGCAGTCATCGTTTCCGTTGTTCTTTTTCTTGGTGCGTCGCGGTCGCGGAGTCTACACACGCGCGACGGCTTTGGAAAGATCGCGCGGGTTTCCGGCCCCGGCGCCGGCCGCGATGGGCGTCGACGCTCGATCGCAAGCGAGCAGCCGCGATTCTGCCGGACCTCGAAAGGATCGCGTCGTCGGCGAAGGGCTCGCCGAGAGGCTGGCGGCACGCACATAAATACGTGTAGCACGCATTGATTTATCTCGTTTTGTGACGCGGGCGGCGTTTCGGCTCGCCGTCTTTTGTAATGCTGCGCGCACCACCCAGGGACGGATTCCCCGGGGTTAGGAGCATTGAATGCTCATCGTCTCCCGCAAGGATAACGAGTGGATCAGAATCGAGCCCATCGACGGCCTCGATCCGAAGCTTACGCTGCGTGACGTTTTTGCCGACGGACCGATCATCGTCAAGGTGATGCACGTCGGCCGGCGCGTACGGCTCGTCATCGATGCGCCTCCCGCGCTCAAGATCTGGCGTGGTTCTCCGGCCGCCGGGGGCGAGCACGTCGCGGTCGCGGAGCCGTGCGTTGCCACGCCCGCCGCCGGAGCACCGCCGCAAAGCACGTCGCCATGAGGGCAGCGACGCCAGCCATGCCGGCACCCGCGGAGACTCTGCCGAAGTCTTTAGACGGCAGCGGTCTGCTCGCGGCGATTCTGGTTTCGTCCCACGGACGCGTGCTCGGCGTAAACAAGGAGCTCGAACGGCTCCTCGGCTATCCCTCACGCGAGGCGCTCTTGAACAGGACCGTGCCGAACGACCTCCTCCGGCAATCGGGCGACTGGGCGCGCTGGGCACAGGTAGCGACCGACGGCAGCGCGAAGGACATCGAGTCCGAGTTCGTGGCAGCCGACGGGCACAGCGTTTACCTGCGGGGCAAGATCGAACGCGTGACGCAGCACAAGAACGGAG
>DATFFV010000122.1:0-3957 GCA_035249885.1 Gammaproteobacteria bacterium
ACGGCGGCGGCGAGCGCGAGCGCCACGGCGAGGCCCAGCGGCCAATAGAAGAGCTCGTTGACGGGCCGGAACCCGCGCTCGTCGGACTCTGCGGGCTCGAGCGCGTCCAAGATCGTGTAGATCTCCGCGAACTCGCCCGTGTCGCGCGCGCGGAAGTAGCGGCCACCCGTCATGTCGGCGATCGCCGTGAGCGCCTCCTCGTCGAGATCGGCCGACGGGTTGATCTGCCGCTCGCCGAACAGCGAGCGCACGGTCAGCGAGTCGGCGCCGATGCCGATCGTATAGATGACGACCTTGCGCTGCGCGGCGAGCTCGGCGGCCTTCAGCGGATCGACGGCGCCCGCCGTGTTCGCGCCGTCGGTGAGCAGCAGCACGACGCGGCGCCCGGCCTCGATGCCGGCGTCGTCGAGCGTGCGGATCGCGAGGCCGATCGAGTCGCCGATCGCGGTTTCCTTGCCCGCGAGGCCGATCACGGACTCGTCGAGCAGCGTGCTTACCGTCGCACGGTCGAACGTGAGCGGCGCCTGCAAGTACGCCTCGCGGCCGAACAAGATGAGGCCGACGCGATCGCCGACGCGCCGATCGATGAAGTCGGTGGCGACGGACTTGAGCGCCGTGAGCCGGTCGACCCACTGGCCGCCGAGCTGAAAGTCCTGCTCTTCCATGCTGCCCGAGAGATCGACGGACAACAGCAAGTCGCGCCCCGTCATCGGCAGCGACATGGGCTCGCCGACGAACTGCGGCCGCGCCGCGGCGGCGACGGCCAGGATCCAAACGCCCGCGAGCACGGCGAGCCGCACGCGCCGTCGCGCATCGGGCGCGCGCACGCCGACGAGGTCGGCGAACTCCGCGGCCACGGGCGCCTTCAAAGCTGCGTCGCGATCGAGCGCCTCGGCGGGCAGAAACCGCCGCACGAGCCACGGCAGCGGCAGCGCCGCGAGCATCCACCACCACGCGAGCGTGAACATGGCTTATGCCCCGCTCGCGCGTGGCGTGCGTGGCTGCGCGACGAGCCAGTCGGTACAGAGCACCGCGAGCTCGAGCGCCGCGCCGCGGTCGATGCTGTTCGGCCGTCCGTAGGGCGCGGCGAGTAACTGCCGGCCCAAGCCCTTGGCGAACTCGTGCCGCTGCCAGCGGCTGTCCAAGTACTCGAGCCAGCCTTCGCCGATGAGACCCGGCACCGTGGGCAGGGAGCGCGCCGACGTCATCGCGAAGCGCCGCAACACCGTCGACGCCATCTGCAAGCAAACCACGGGCTCGGCGCCCTGCTCGAGCGCGAGGCGCACGCGCTTCATGGCGCGCAACGCGACGCGACGGTGCCGGCCGCGATAGTAGTAGACGGCGAACGAAGCGACACCCGCGACCACGAGCGCCGCGACGAGCCACCAGCCGAGCGCGGGCGGCCAGAAGCCGACGGCGCCCGGAAGGTGAATGTCGCGCAGCGGAAGCTGGCTGTAGTCGATGGTGTCGTTCATCGTTGCCGAAACTGCTGTGCAAGCACGGTACGCGGGTCGGCCTCCGTTGGGCAATCGACCATGCGAATACCCGGCAGGCGGCTCAAGCGCGCAAGCCCGGCGCGCCGCATCGCGAACCGCTCCTCGTAGCGCCGGCGCATGGCTGCGCTGCCCGTCTCGATGCTGAACGACCGGCCGGCACTCTCGATTCGATAGCGACCCGGCGGCGGCAGTTCCACCTCGACGGCATCGTAGACGTGCACGAGCAGCAAGTCGCAGTGGCCGGCGAGCTGCCGCAGGTGCCGATCGCTGTCGGCGCCGAGCCGGCGAAAATCGCTGAACAAAAAGATCAGGCTGCCGGGCCGCGCAACACGCGTGAGCCGCAGCAGCGCGCGTTCGGCATCGGTCTCGCTCGCGGCCGCCGCCCCCGGCGGTTGCCACAACGAGTCGCCGCAAATCGTCTGGAGCAGGTGCAACGCGGCGCGCGCGCCGAGCGCGGGCCGCAGCTCGTGGTGCTCGGTCTCCGAGAACACGAGCCCGCCGAGCCGGTCGCCGTTCGCGACTGCGCTCCACGCGACGAGCGCAGCCGCCTCGGCGGCGCGCACGGCCTTGAACGCGCCGCGCGTCGCGAACAGCATGGGCCGGCGCAGATCGAGCCAGACGAACACGGGCCGGTTGCGTTCTTCGCGGAACACCTTGGTGTGCGGCTTGCCCGTGCGGGCCGTGACGCGCCAATCGATCGTGCGTAAATCGTCGCCGGGTTGATATGGGCGCGACTCGTCGAACTCGACGCCGCGCCCCTTGTATTTCGAGACGTGCCCGCCCTCGATCGCGACCCGGATGCGCGGCGCCGTGAGGTGCAGCGATTCGCCGGCGGGGCGCAAGCGCGCGAGGTCCGCGAGCGTCACTCGCACGGGCGACTGCGGCCGACGCGCGGCGAGCGTCGCCATTAGGGCACTCCGATCCTCGCGAGCAGAGTGTCGACGATCTCGTTCGGCGTGCGGCCCGCGGCCTCGGCCTCGAAGCCGAGCAGGATGCGGTGGCGCAGCACGTCGTGCGTCATGGCTTGCACGTCCTCGGGCGTCACGTAGTCGCGGCCCGCGAGCCAGGCGTGCGCGCGCGAGCAGCGATCGAGCGCGATCGTCGCGCGCGGGCTCGCGCCATACTGCAGCACGTCCTTGAGATCGTCGCCGTAGCGCTCAGGATGGCGCGTCGCGAGCACGATCTGCACGATGTACTCCTCGAGTGGCGCCGAGAGATGCTGATCGAGGACCTGCAGGCGCGCGCCCAGCACCTCTTTTTGCGTGATGAGCTCGGGCGCTGCGAACAGCGTCTCGTCGGTCACGGCGCGACGCTGCTCCGCGCGGTTGAGCTCGAGGATCGCGCGCTCGCCCGCGGCGTCGGGATACCCGACGAGCAGGTGCAACAAGAAGCGGTCGAGCTGCGCCTCGGGCAACGGGTACGTGCCTTCCTGCTCGATGGGATTCTGCGTGGCCATGACCATGAACAGTGGCGGCAACGGGTAGGTCACGGAGCCGACCGTGATCTGCCGCTCGCCCATCGCCTCGAGCAGCGCCGATTGCACCTTGGCCGGCGCGCGATTGACCTCGTCGGCGAGCACGAGGTTGTGGAACAGCGGCCCGTGCCGGAACACGAACGAGCCGTCCTGCGGCCGATAGATTTCGGTGCCCGTGAGGTCGGCGGGCAGCAGGTCGGGAGTGAACTGGAGGCGGTGGAAGTCGCCCTCGATGCTGTGGCTCAAGACCTTGATCGCGCGCGTCTTGGCGAGGCCCGGCGCGCCTTCGACGAGCAAGTGGCCGTCGGAGAGCAGCGCGACGAGCATGCGATTCAGCAACCGTTCTTGACCGACGACGAGACGTTTGAGATGGGCTTCGAGCTGTCCGAACTTTTCTTGTAACGACATGAGGTTGGCAGAGGACCAGGGGTAAAGCGGCTCATTCTAGCCACGGCCCGAAGGGCAAACCAGGAGTGTTCAGGCGGTGAAACGCGCCGGCACTAGCGGGCCGCACGTGCCCGCGGGCCGCCAAAACCGCCCGTGATTCCGAGCGGGCCGCGTGGCACGACGAGCTGGAGCGGCTGGCCGTTGCGGCTAATTTCGACGACGACGGACTCCCCCGGGTTTCCTTGAAACGTCAGCGAGTTGAGCTCGGCCGTGTCGAAGACGCGAGTGCCGCTGTAGGTGACGATCTCGTCGCCGGGCCTCAAGCCCGCGCTTTCGGCCGGCGAGCTTGCGAGCACCTGGAGCACGCCGACACGCGTCGGTCGATTCAGTGCTTCGCGGTAGCGCTCGTACTCGGCGTCGCCGATCTCGTTGCGCAACATGCGGTCAGTGCCGAGCTGCAACGCCGAATCGAGAGGCTGACCTCCGCGAGTCGCTTGGTACTGGGCTTGCATCTGCTGCATGCGCAGCTCTTGGACGCGCCGGTTGATCCACTCGGCGCGATCGGGCGCGAAGCCTCCTGCGATCAGGCGCTCCACACCC
>DATFFV010000123.1:0-10056 GCA_035249885.1 Gammaproteobacteria bacterium
GGACGAAGGGCCCGAAGCAGGCGGACCGTACGCACCGTACTACCAGTCGCAGCGCGCGGAACGCTACCAGCGGGCCGTCGACGAGCTGCTAGCCCGCGGCGCAGCGTACCGCGACTACGCAACGACCGAGGAGATTCAGGCGGAGCGCGCGGCCGCCGAGAAGGACAAACGCGCGTTTCTCTATAGCCGCAAATGGCTCGCCGCGACCGACGCCGACGCCAAGCGGTTCGAGGCCGAGGGCCGCAAAGGCGTCGTGCGGCTCAAGATGCCGCGCGAAGGCCAGTGCCGCTTCCGCGACCTCGTGCGCGGCGACGTCGCGTTCGATTGGGCCAACGAGCAGGATCACGTCGTGCAGCGCGCCGACGGCACGTGCCTCTATCACCTCGCGAGCGCCGTCGACGACCACGACTTCCGCATCACGCACGTCATCCGCGCCGTCGAGCACCTGTCGAACACGCCGCGGCAGATCTTCATCATGCAGGGCCTCGGCTACGACCTGCCGGAGCTCGCGCACCTGCCGTACGTCGCCGAGCCCGGCAGCCAGAACAAGCTCAGCAAGCGCAAGATCGCGCAGTACCTGAAGCACGCCGACTTCAAGCGCCTGTACGACCACGGGATCGACATCGCCACCAAGATCGGCCACGCAACCACGCCCGAGACGTTCAATCCCGTCGTCGTCGACTTTTATCGCGTGACGGGGTACTCGCCCGAGGTGCTGCTCAACTATCTGCTGCTGCTCGGCTGGTCGCTCGACGACTCGCGCGAGGAGTTCACGCGCGCGCAGATGATAGAGCTGTTCACGCTCGAGCGCGTCAACAAGTCGCCGGCGAGCTTCGATCCGCAGAAGCTCTGGGCGTTTCAGGACCGGCACATGCGCAGTGTCCCGCTCGAGCGCAAGGTCCCGGCGGCGCTCGAATATCTCAAAGCCGCGAAGCTCGTCGCCGAGCCCGTGCCCGCCGACATCGAGCCCCACGTCAGGCGCGTCATCGCGGCCGCGGGCGACCGCATCAAGACGACGGGCGACATCCTCATGTTCCGCGAGTTCTTCGTGCCCGACGATGCGCTGCCCGTTGCGGGCGCGGAATTCGACAAGGCGCTCAAGGCGCCCGGCGCGCGCGATCTGCTACGCGACTTCGCTGCGCGTCTTGATACAGTCGCACCGTTCGAGGCAGCCGCCCTCGAGGCCGCGCTCAAGGCATTCGTCGCCGAGCGCGGGAAGAAGGTCGCCGACCTCGTGCATCCGTTGCGCTTCGCCGTCACGGGCAGGACGGTAGGCTTGGGCCTCTACGACGCGCTGGCGATCTTGGGTCCCACTCGGTCGCGGATCCGCATCGAGCGCGCCATCGCTGCCGCCTGAAGCCGGCGAGTCCCGGGGGCGAGCTCTGCTCGCGTGGCACGAGGATTGCATCGAAATGGGTATGGCAAAACGAGCCAAGGTACGAGTCGTCAAGGGCATGGCGAGTGTCGAGCTCACGCGCGATGAGTTCGCGCGCCGCTACCGTCAACGGTTCGCGGATCCGTTGTTCGATTCGGTGGCGGACGAGATCGACGCGATCACCGCCGTCGCCTGGCAAAGCTACATCGACTATCACAAGGCGCCGCGCACGGCCCGTGCCGGGAAGGGTTTTGCGGATCCCGACTACGAGCTGTCGGTCGAATGGCGGGCCGCGCGCGACGCGGTGCGACGCGCCGAACGCGTTCAGAAGGACCCCAAATCGCCGTCGCGCATCCTCGTGATCAACGGTTCGGCGCGCACCGACCAATCCTGTCCGGGCGAAATGTCGAAGACGTTCCGCCTCGCGGAGATCGTGCGTGAGACCATCGAGCGAAACGCGGGCTTCGAGGTCGACCTCTTGGATCTGTCGCGGCTCGCCTCGGAGTACGGCCGCGTGATCTATCCCTGCAAGGCCTGCGTATCGACCGCGCAGCCGCTGTGTCACTGGCCGTGCTCGTGCTACCCGAATCACGCGCTCGGCCAAACGCAGGATTGGATGAGCGAGATCTATCCGCGTTGGGTGGCCGCGCACGGCGTGCTCATCGTGACACCCGTGAATTGGTATCACGTGCCGTCGGCCTTGAAGCTCATGATCGACCGGCTCGTGTGCGCCGACGGCGGCAATCCGGATCCGACGAGCACGCAAGGCAAGAACCCAAAGCTCGCCAAAAAAATGGAGCTCGAGGGCTGGGACTATCCCAAACACTTGTCGGGCCGTGCGTTCGCCGTCGTCGTACACGGCGACGCCGCGGGTGCGGAGGAGACCCGGCGCGCCTTGTGCGACTGGCTCACCTCAATGCAGTTGATCCAGGCGGGATCGAGCGGTGCGCTCGATCGCTACGTCGGCTACTACGAGCCTTACGCGACGAGCCACGATGCGCTCGACCGCGACGAAGCGTTTCGGCACGAGGTACGCAACGCCGCTTTGAGCCTCGTCGAGACCGTGCGTGAAATTCGCAGTGGCAATTATCGACGTCCCGACGACCAGCTCGAGAGTCTTCGCAAGAAATAGCTAGGCGACGCGCCGCACCACCGCGAGGCTCGGGCGACCGTGCCCGCATTCGGTCGACGACGCGCTAGCGCTTGAGGCTCTGGTAGGCGAAGCGCGTGAACTGCTCCGCGTTCATGAAGCCCTGGCCCCACGCCGCGTCGAACTCGGCCGTGGGCATGGCGGCCACGACTTCGTCTTCGGTTTTGTTCTGGTCGATGAGCGTCTGGATGTTGCCGCGCACCTTGACGAGCATGTCGTGAAAACGCTGGATGTCCGACTTGTTGGCGAGCGCGCCGTGCCCCGGGATGATCTTCGTGTTGGCGTCGCTACGCGCGAGCACGGCCTCGGACGAACGGATGAAGCCGTCGATGGATCCCATGCTGCCGACGTCGATGAACGGGTAGACGTCCTTCATGTAGGTGTCGCCCGTATGGATGACGTTCGCGTTCGTGAAGTGCACGATCGAATCGCCGTCCGTGTGCGCGTTCTCGACGTGCACGACGTTGACGACGTTGCCGTTCAAGTGGAACGTCGTACGCCCCGGGAAGGTAACGACCGGCCGCGCCACGGCCGGCGACGGCGGCACCGTCTGATTGAACGCAGCCATGAACTGCTCGGTGCTCATGCGCACGAGCACGTTGTCGTGCGCGATGATGACCGCGCCGCGTAGCCCAAGTGGCTCGTTGCCGCCCGTGTGGTCGCCGTGCCAATGAGTATTGATGACGTATTTCACGTCGCCGCCGCCGGCCGCGCGGACGGCCGCCAGGATCTTGGCGTTCAGCGGCGCGAACTGTGTGTCGACGAGCACGGAGCCGTCGGGGCCGGTCGACAGTGCGATGTTGCCCGCGCCCGCGCCGATCAGCGTCAGCATGAAGAGGCCGTCCCCGACCTGGTCCGTCTGGATCGTCGCCGCGGAGAAATCCGTCTCCTGGGCGAGCACCGGCGCCGTGGCCATCAGAGCCGCCGCGAAGCCGAGCATTGTGGTTTTGACGAACACGCCGTTACCCCCCAACTTGTTTTCGTGCAGAGCTGGCATCATATCGCCGCGACGCCGCAGCGTACCAGCGTGCTTTGGCAAATATTAAAGGAGTCGACGATGGCGACCACGAGCAGCACGGCGAGCAACACGGCGAGCAACAAGGCGCGCGAGGTCGCGCGCAAGATCCGCGGCCAGCCGACGAGCGACGGCGCGGGCGTGCGCATGACGCGCGTCATCGGCTCGCAGCTCCTCGATTCGTTCGACCCGTTTTTGTTGCTCGACGAGTTTCGCTCGGACGATCCCAACGACTACATCGCGGGTTTCCCCGATCATCCGCACCGGGGCTTCGAGACCGTCACGTACATGCTCGCGGGCCGCATGCGCCACGGCGACAACCAGGGCAACACGGGGTTGCTCGGGCCCGGCAGCGTGCAGTGGATGACCGCGGGCCGCGGCATCGTCCACTCGGAGTTCCCCGAGCAGCAGGAAGGCCTCATGTGGGGCTTCCAGCTCTGGGTCAACTTGCCGCGCGACCAAAAGATGACGGCGCCGCGCTACCAGGACATTCAGGCCGAGCACGTGCCGGAGGTCGATCTCGGCGCCGGCGCGCGCGCCCGTGTGCTCGTCGGCACGATCGGCGGCGTGTCGGGACCCGTAACCGACGTCGCGACCGAGCCGGTCTATTTCGACCTGCACCTTACGCCCGGCGCGAGTCACACCGTTGCCTTGCCCGAAGGGCACAACGTGTTCACTTACGTCTACGTCGGCGATGCCAAGGTCGGCGCCGCGGGCACGCAGGTTCAACGCGGGGAGCTCGCGATGCTCACGCTCGGCGCGCAACTGCCCGTGACCGCGGGCACGCAGGGCGCGCGTCTCATCGTCGTCGGCGGCCGGCCGCTCAAGGAGCCCGTCGCGCGCTACGGCCCGTTCGTCATGAACACGCCCGAGGAGATCCGTCAGGCCTTCGCCGACTACCAAGCCGGCCGGCTATAACGGGCTCAGCCCGCGAGGTGCTCGCGGCCGTGGGGCGCCGAGTAGTCGAGCGACGGGCCGATCGGCACGATGCGCGACGGGTTCACGGTGGGATGGCTACGGTAGTAGTGCGACTTGATGAAGTCGACGTGCACCGTTTCCGCGACGCCCGGGATCTGATAGACGTCGCGCACGAAGCCCCAGAGGTTCGGGTAGTCGACGATGCGCCTCAGGTTGCACTTGAAGTGCCCGTGATAAACGGGATCGAAGCGGATCAGCGTCGTGAACAATCGCACGTCGGCCTCCGTGAGCTGTGAACCCGTGAGGTAACGGTGGGTCGCGAGCCGCGCTTCGACTTTGTCGAGCGCCGCGAACACGGCCGTCGCCGCTTCCTCGTAGGCTTCCTGCGTCGTCGCGAAGCCGGCGCGATAGACGCCGTTGTTCAAATTCGGATAGACGAACGCGTTCCACTCGTCGATCTCGACGCGCAACGGGGCGGGGTAGTAGTCGTTACCGTTGGCGCCGACTTTGTCGAATGCGCTGTTGAGCATGCGCACGATCTCGGCCGACTCGTTCGACACGATCGTGCGCTCGACTTCGTCCCAAAGGATCGGGATCGTCGCGCGGCCCGAGTAGTGTGGGTCGGCGAGCGTGTAGAGCTCGTAGAGTCGCGTAACGTTGTTCACGGAGTCGGGGATCGTTTCCGGCCCCGGCGCGAACGTCCAGCCGTGCTCGCCCATGTAGCTGTTGACCGCCGAGACGCCGATCAGCGCATCGAGCCCCTTGAGCTTGCGCATGATGAGCGTGCGGTGTGCCCACGGGCACGCGAACGCCACGTAGAGATGGTAACGCCCGGCCTCAGCGCGGAACCCGGCGCGGCCCGACGGGCCTGGCGAGCCGTCGGCCGTGACCCAATTGCGAAACTGCGATTCGGTGCGGACGAAGCGGCCCTGCGACGCCTTCGTGTCGTACCAGACGTCGTGCCACTGCCCGTCGACGAGCAAACCCATCGCGCCTACCTCCGTTTTGAACCTGCATGATACCGTTGCCTGCGATGCCAAAGCTCAGCGCAGATCAGGCCTTCGCGCTCGCGCTGGAACATCATCGCGCCGGCCGTCTGGCCGAGGCCGAGCGGAGCTATCGCGAAATCCTGCAACGCGAGCCCGAGCACGCGGATTCGTTGCACATGCTCGGCGTGATCGCGCTGCAAGCCGGGGACCTTACGTCCGCGCTCGCGCTCGTGGGACGGGCTGTGGCGTTGCGACCCGACGCGGCGGTTTGCCGGAACAACTTGGGACAGGTTCTGCAGCGCCTCGGCCGTGACGATGAAGCCGCTCGTTGCTACGAGGCCGCGATCGAGCTCGATCCCGCTTACGCCGAGGCGCACAACAACTTAGGGCTCGTCCGCGCGCGGCAAGATCGTCCGACCGACGCCGAGGCGCTCTTTCGCAAAGCCATCGAGCTCGATCCCCGATATGCCGAGCCGCACACGAACTGCGGCAACCTGCTCAAGGATCGAGGCGAGCTCGATGCCGCGATCGCCTGTTATCGGCGCGCCATCGAGCTGCGTCCGGATTTGTCGGCGCTGCACAGCAACCTTCTTCTGACGCTCCACTATCATGCCGATTACTCGCCGGCCGATCTCGAGCGCGAGCATCGCGCGTGGGCCGAGCGGCACGTGGCGCCGCTCGCGGCGACCCGCCGTCCGCACGAGAACGACGCTAAGCCGGACCGCCGGCTGCGGATAGGCTACGTATCGCCGGATCTTCGCGAGCATCCCGTGGCGCGTTTCGTTCTGCCGCTGTTCCGGCAGCACGACCGAACGCAGGTAGAGGTGTTCGCATACTCCGACGTGACGACGCCGGACGCCGTCACCGGCTTGGTGCGCGATCACGTGGATTGGTGGCGCGACGTCGCGACGCTCGGGGACGAGCAGCTCGCCGAGGCCATCCGCGGCGACGGGATCGATATCCTCGTGGACCTCGCCGCGCATTCGGGCGGGAACCGGCTGCTCACGTTCGCGCGCAAGCCCGCGCCGGTGCAGATCACGTACCTCGCCTATTGCAGCACGACGGGTGTCGACGCGATCGACTATCGAGTGACCGACCGGTTTCTCGACCCGGCGGGGGAGGCGAGCCACTACGCCGAGATATCGCTATACCTGCCGCACTGCTATTGGTGCTACTCGGCGCCGCCGCTGCCGGGTTCCGCGCGTCCGGTGACCGAGCGCCGCCCGGGCCCACCGATTTTCGGTTGCCTCAATAATTTCGCCAAGGTCACCGATGTCACACTGGATCTTTGGATGCGCCTGCTGCGGCGCGTGCCCGAGGCCCGGCTCCTCGTGTACGCGCGCACCGAGGCCCATCGCGGCCGCGTGCGGCGAGCCATGCGCGAGGCAGGCGTCGAGGAGTCACGCGCGGCTTTCGTGGGCCGCCAGCCGCTCGCGGAGTACTTGGAGACCTATCGTCTCATCGACGTCGCGCTCGATCCGCATCCGTATTGCGGGGGCACGACCACCTGCGATGCGTTGTGGATGGGCGTGCCCGTGGTCAGCCTGGCGGGCCGCACGGCCGTGTCGCGAGCGGGCTCGACGCTGCTTTCCCACGTCGGTCTCGAGCGCCTCGTTGCGCGCAGCGAGGAGCAGTACATCGAGATCGCGGCCGCGTCGATCCGCGATGCGCGTGGACTCGCCGCGTTGCGGCTCGAGCTCCGCAACCGCATCGAAACTTCGCCGGTCATGGATGCTCCGCAGTTCGCCCGCGACCTCGAGGCGGCGTTCAGGACCGCTTGGCGTGCCTGGTGCGAGCGTCGAGCCTCAGCGTAGGCCGCTGAAATAATCGCGCGCGTGCTCGAACGCTTCGGGGCCGAGCTCCATGCCGATCAGGCGACCTGCGATATCGTCGGCCGGCGGATGAATGCCGCCCCAGAGGCGCGACAGGCTGCACTGATCCGAAGCGTCGATGTATTTCGCCCATTCGAGCGTGATATCGACGCTCGGCCCGTCCTCGAAGACGAGGAACTCGTTCCTCGGCACGCGGAACTCGCTTTTGCCGCCCGGGAAGTAGGGATCGCCGGTAAAAAGCGTCAAGAGCTCGGCCGCCGTGCGCGAGTAGGTCGAGTGCCCCGAGATATAGCCCGCGAACGGCGGCGTCACGAAAGTCGGGCGCTGATAGGGCCACCAGCCTTCCGCGAGAATCCAGCCGACGCCCGCGACGTCGAAATTCGAGTTGCTGATGTAGGCGGGTCCGCGCCAAGCCCAGAGCTTGATCTTGCCGACGTTGAGCGCATCGACGCCTGGCGTATAAGGATCGTCGGCGAGAGGATCGCCCGGCCGCACGCAAGCGATCACGCGCTTGCTGCCGTCGCCGGCGGGATCGCTCGGGTCGTCGATGTACTCGATACCGTCGACGTGGTAGGGGCAGTTGGGATCGGCGGGGTCGGTGCTCTGGCCGCGGTCGGCCATCGCGCGAATCGCCGACACCGGCCGCACGTAGTCGTAACAGCCCTTGGCGGACCAAGCCGCGATCGCCGCGTCATGCATCGCGCCGCCGAGCGCGAAGTAAATCTTCACGTCCCATTCGAGCGGGCCGACGATCGGTCCCCGACCTTCGAAGCGCTTGATGAACTGCGGATGCTCGCCGATCGTATTGACGATCACGAACCAATGCCCCGGCGGCGTCTCCGATTCCGGCCCATCGGCCCAAAACTCCGCGATCGCGCGCGTGTAGTCGCCGAGCGGCACGAGCTGCGGCTCATACGGCGCGCCGGTGGCCGGATTGACCTTGTAGCCCGTGCTGCGAGTGCCGCCGAGCAGCAGGTTATAGAAGTTGCGGTGCTCCTCGAAGGTCACGGGATACTTCTGGATGTTGCCGAGCCTGGCCGGCGAGATATCGACGATCTCCGCGCCGCGTCCCGTCTCGGGATCGAGATGTGACGACCAGACCGAGACGAGCGAGTGCGTCCACTTGTACTCGTCGGGCAGGTTCGTCGTCATCGGCGGCGGGCCCGGGTCGTGATACACGGGGTATTCGAAGCCGGAGCGCCGGCACACGGCCCGGTCGGCGGCCGTCAGCGAAAACGGATGCACGTTGCCCCACTCCGGACCGACGAATGCCGGAACGCCTTCGACGATATTGCCCGACTGGTCGATCGAGAGCGTCAGCGAGATCTGCTGCCACCGATTCATATCGAGGATGTCGGGATTGCCGGGGTCCTCAGGCTCGATCGGCGGATTGACCGGTGCGTAGACCAGCGGCGCGTACTCGTTCGCCTCGTTGGAGCCGTCTTGCAGCCCGTAGCCGATGTAGCAGTCGGCGATACGGTTGCCGAGCGCCGCCGGCGAGCCGCGCTCGGCGCCGGTATCCTCGACGTCGTAGCCGAGCTCGGCCATCGTGCCGTCCGCGAGCTCCGCGACGAAGTCCGCGCCCGGGGAATTCCGGAAACGATGCCGGATGATGCGATACGCCGCGAAGCTGATCGCCTCCTCGCGAGCCCGTTGACGATCGCGCGGGAGATTGGGTGGCGTGTACTCGCAGCGGAAGCCCGCTTGCGTCTTGCCGAGCAGCCAGGTCGATGCGGTGTCGTCGTACGCCGCCCAGGCATCGTACATCGCGGCGGAGCTGTGCCAGAGGTTGCGGGCGTGCACGGTGGGCCGCGCGTAGTCGTTGCGAATTCCTTCGAGCAGAACTTCGTTCCAGATCCGCGCGACCGACACATCGCGATCGTCTTCAGTCAGCGGCGAGCCGTCGTCGCCAAAGGTATCGCAGCCGGCGACGCCCATCGAGAGCGCTGCCGCCAATACGCCTATTCTGTTCTTTTTCCCCATGAAACGGCGCTCCTTACAGTAGGCGCGGAAATCTTGGCACTTGATACCACATTTCAGGGCGGAGGCAGCTCCGGATGCCGGATCACGAGGGTCTCGCCCGGCCGGCTGGCCCGGATGGGGCCAGCCAGTAAGCTACCTAGCTGTCTCGGTCCGGAACCCGAGTCTATTGCGGGCCATTCCACGAGAAGCTCGTCAACGGCCTCCGAAGAATCGAGCCCGAAAATTTGTACCGTTGGATTCTGCGACGCGTAGTTGCTGCCGATCATGATTTCACGCATCTGCCGCGTGTCGCCGGTCCGCGCAAAGATCCGAGCGCCGGCGGCCTCGGTATTGGGCGGCAGGCCCTCGAGCCTGACGCGCAGAAAGTTGCGCCCCTGCGCTGCGCTCCGGTTCTCCCATAGCCTCGCGGAATTCGGAGACGCGTCGGTGAGCTCGAGGATGTCCGTGTCGCCGTCGTGATCGAAATCCGCGCACACGACGCCGCGTCCGGAACTACGTGCCGCGAGTCCCAGCGCGTCTGCTTCCTCATCGTACGTGCCCGCCTCGTTCATCACGAACACTCTACTCGGATCGGAGTCGTAGGCGTCCTCGTCGGTAAGGAACGATCCCGGAAATCCGTTCGTGTGATAGATGTCGAGATCGGCGTCGTTGTCGATATCGATGAAGCAGGCTCCCCAGCCGAAAGAACCGTCCGCGACGCCGAGGCGCTCGGTGTCGTCGATGAAGAGAGAAGAGCTGCCGTCGTTCGTGAACAGTCGATTGCCGTGCGGCGTGATGATGTGCGTGCCGGGTCC
>DATFFV010000124.1:0-4594 GCA_035249885.1 Gammaproteobacteria bacterium
CCCGCCCGCGTGGACTGTGAGCGAATCGGCGGCGCGGCGCGCCGGCGCTTACTCGGATTCTTCCTCGTTCCTGTTTACGTAACGACGGACGTAATGCGTCGAACGAACGTTGGTCGTGGCGACGGGCTCGCCGTCGACGACGCGTGGGCGGAAGTGCGTCTCACGCAGGCGGCGGCTGTAGCGCTGCTGGAGCGCCGTGGTGCTCTGGTCGCGCGTGATGACGCGCACGTCGGCAGGCAGGCCGTCGGCGGAGACGTCGAACTCGAGGACGATTTCGGCCCAAGTGTACGGGCGTCGGCGCTCGTTGCGATCGACGGGGCTCAACGGCGCGACGAAGTCGAGCATCACGGGTAGCGCGAACTGGCGTCTCACGGTATCCCTGTCGGCTTTGGTGCTCAGCGTGTCCCACGATTGCCGGTAGTAGCTGCGTGCCGTGGGCACATCGCCGGCCACCGTGGCCCAATCGCCGAGCGCGGCCAGCGACAACCCGCGCTCGATCGCGTCGGCGTCGGGATTGGCTTCGACCAACGCCGCGAGGCGGTCACGCTGCGTGGCGTCCGTGGTTTGCGCGACGAGCAAGTCGATCGCGACGACTTCGCGCAGCGGCGTGAGCAACGCGGCGTCGCCATCGCCGAGCCGCGTTTCCTGCGCCTTCAGCACTTCGACGTACTGCTCGCGCGCGCTCTCGGGCAACCGCGACTGCTCGTAGTACTTGCCCAGCGTGTAGCGGAATGGGATCACGCGCGGATCGCCGAGGCCGAAGCGCCGGACTGCGTTCTCGAGCCGGGTGACCTGCACGTTACGCGCCTCGATGGTGTCGCCGAGGCCCAAATATGCCGTCGTGATGTCATCGAGCACGGGCGATTGCTCGACGTTGAACAGGCCGAAATGCCGTTGACTGATGTGTTGCGCCTGCTCGAGGGTCACGATAGCCCGTTGGTATTCGGCGCTGCGGATGTAAGTGCGGCCGAGGCCGCGGTAGTACTCGATGAGGGTCGGCGAGTACTCGCCTTCGGACGTCTCGACGATCTCGATGGCTTCGACGAGGTTCGTCACGGCTTTCTCCGTGTCGCGCAGCTCGCCTTGAATGAGGCCGAGCGCTGCGAGGTCCGCCGGGTACTCGGGCTCGCGGTGCTCGCGCTGCGCGTCGACGATGGTCTCTGCCGGCCCCAAAGCCGCGCTGAAGTCGCGCACCCGGATGAAGGCGTCGCGGGTGCGACGCAGCGAGGCCAGCGAGGAATCTTCGAGATCGCGCAACGGCGGGTCGGTGACGAGCTGCTGTGCGCTCGTGCTCGCCGGCCACACACACCACGACGTTGCGGCTAAGAAGGCCAGCGCCACGCGCGCGACGCGCGTGCTAGTTACTCGCGGCGGCGATGGCATCGGGCAAATACCGAAAGTCGACGCGAATCGCCAAGCCCGGGCCCCGAGCTACGGTACCCTGGACGACCCAAGGCCTGAAACGCGAGCGGCGGACGTGGCGCAGCACGGCCTCGTCCTTGAACCCCGGCGGATCCGACTCCAGGATCGTCACGTCGTCCGGGTTCCCGGCCACGTCGATGTCGAACTGCACGAGCACATGCCCGGCCACGGCGTCACGCTCGGTGCTCACGCCACGCTGACTGATCGGCTCGTAGAGCACGTAGTTCGCGCCCGCATACCAGTCGGCGCGCAGCTCCGCACCGTTCGGCAGCGTACCGAGCAGCTCCCACGAGCGTTGATACTCCATGCCGGCATAGCCCGCCTTGCCGAACGCCGTGTTCCAGTCGCCGATGTCGCGCATGACCATGGCGAGTCCGAGCGCGTCACGCTCGGGTTGCTCACGCAGCAGCTCGAGCGCGTCCTCGAGCGCAGAGATACCGGGACCCGCGGGATTGCGCTCGCGGCGATAGGTGTTGCCGATGCCGAGCAGCGGCGTCACGAGACGCGGATCGCGCTCGCCGTAGTGCTGGCGAATGATGCGCTGCGCGCGCATGTATTGATCGCGCTCGAGCTGATACATGCCGCGATCGCCGAGCCAGGCGGCGTAGCGATAGATGGCGGAGAGCACGGCATCGGACTCGGGGGCATTTGCGCGCTGAATGAGACGCAACGCTTCGACCTGTTGGGCCTCGGCTTCGGCGAGCTGGTCGAGATCGAGCAGCGACTCCGAGATGCGATCGAGCAGCACGATCTGGTCCGGGTTGTGCAGGCCGTAGACGCGTCGACTCACCGTGCGCGCTTCCCCGTACGACGCGACGGCATTGGTGTAGTCCTCGGCCTCGCGGTAGCTGTCGCCGAGGCTCGTGAGTGGTGCGATCGCGAGCGGCGTGAAAGGTCCGTCGATGATGCGATACACCTCGACCGCAGCAAGATAACTCTCGGCGGCTGTCTCGTAGTCCTCGGCGTTGCGCTGCGCGTCGGCGAGGCCTACGTACGCTTCGGCCGTTTGCAAACTGTTGCGGCCGTAGTCGGCGATCGTGTTCGCGACGAAGCGCTCGTTGGCCTCGACGTTGTCGGCCGGCGTCTCGAGCGTGAGCGGCGCCGTCGGTTCGGTTGCGGGAGGTGTAGCGCCCGCCGCTTCGTCGCTCGCGGCCTCTTCGTTCGCGGGAGCGGCGCTCTCGCCGACGGCTTCGGGTGGCGCGACCGCATCGGCCGCACCGGCGTCCGCTTGTGCGAGCGCAGTGCTCGCAGCAGAGGTGAGCAGCCACGCCAGCAAAAGGTGCAGCCGGCCGTGGCGCGCGTGGGTGCTGACGGACCTCATCGACGGCATTCTATCCCCAAAAAGCAGCCCCGCCGAGGCGATTCAGTCGCGCTTGCTGCGCGGGTGCAATACGTTGAGTCCGCATCGGATTCGGGAATGTTCAGTGTGTTTAGGCCGGTGGCATGTGTCTATAATGGCGCCCGCCTTTTGGGGCCTCGCCCACTCCACGTCACGGGTACCTCTCACGGTCGAGAACCGCCTCATGGATCCAACCGATACCCACGGGACCGAATACTTTCACCGCGTGGTCGATTGTCAGTGGGCATGCCCGGCGCACACCGACGTGCCGGAGTACATCAGGCTCGTGGCTCAAGGCCGATTTGCCGACGCCTACCTGCTGAACCGCGAGTCGAACGTGTTCCCCGGCATCCTGGGGCGCGTCTGCGACCGCCCGTGCGAGCCCGCTTGCCGGCGCCGGCGTGTCGAAGAGAAACCCGTCGCGATTTGCCGCTTGAAGCGCGTCGCGGCCGATTACAAAGGCGACATCGAAGACCGGCTGCCGAGTGCGGCGAGAGAGAGGAACGGCCGGCGCATCGCGCTCATCGGCGCCGGCTGCGCGTCGCTCACGGTCGCCAACGACCTCGCTCCGCTCGGCTACGAGTGCACGATCTACGAAGCGCTCGCGAGCCCGGGCGGGCTCATGCGCACGAACATTCCCGCGTTCCGCTTGCCGGCCGACGTGCTCGACGAAGAGATCGGCTACATCACGCGTTTGGGTGTAGACGTGCGCTACTCGTCGCCCGTGACGAGCTTGAAGGCGCTGCTCGCCGACGGCTACGACGCCGTGTTCGTCGGCAGCGGGGCGCCGAAGGGTAAAGATTTGCCGTTGCCGGGCCGGTCCTCGAGCGACCGCATCCACATCGGCATCGATTGGCTCGGCTCGATCGCGTTCGGCCACACGGATTCGATCGGCGCGCGCGTGCTCATCATCGGCGTCGGCAACACGGCCATGGACTGCTGCCGCAGCTCGCTGCGGCTCGGCGCCAAGAGCGTCAAAGTCATGGCGCGCAAACCGCGGCGTTTCTTCAAGGCGTCGGACTGGGAGCTCGAGGACGCAGAAGAAGAGCGCGTCGAGATCGTCGTCAATCACTCGCCGAAGGAATTCGTCAGCGAAGGCGGCAAGCTCGTCGGCATGCGCTTCGACGAGCTCGAATACGAGCTCGACGCCGACGAGAACATCGTCTCGACCAAGGTGCTGCGCGAAGTGTTCTTGCCGTGCGACGACGTCGTGCTCGCGATCGGCCAGGAGAACGCGTTCCCGTGGATCGAGCGCGATTTGGGCCTCACGTTCGATCGCCACGACGTGCCCGTCGTCGACCCAAAGACGTTCGAATCGACGCGGCCCGGCGTGTTCTTCGGCGGCGATGCGGCGTTCGGGCCGAAGAACATCATCTGGGCCGTTGCGCACGGGCACGAAGCCGCGATCTCCATCCACAAGCACTGTGAGCGCACGAGCCTCGAGGAACGGTTGCCGCGCGGCGTGACGCTCGCGACGACCAAGATGGGCATTCACGAATGGAGCTACAGCAACGCCTATGAGGCGGCCGGGCGCCGCATCATGCCGCACGTCGATCTCAAGCGACGGTTCAAGAAGCTGAACATCGAGGTAGAGCTCGGTTTCAGCGCCGAGCAAATCGCGACCGAGGTCGAGCGCTGCTTGAACTGCGACATCCAGACGGTGTTCACGGCGAAGCTGTGCATCGAGTGCGACGCCTGCATCGACATTTGTCCCGTCGATTGCCTCACGATCGCGCACAACGGCACGGAGGCCGAGCTCGAAGCACGGCTCAAGTCGGCGCGCACCGACCGCGAGCAACAGCTGTTCGTCTCGAGCGCCTTGCCGCAGACGGG
>DATFFV010000125.1:0-2359 GCA_035249885.1 Gammaproteobacteria bacterium
ATTGCCGCGATCGTCCGCGATCTGGTTGCCGGCATCGGCAGGCTGCTTGGCGTCGAGGCCCTCTCGAACGACGCCGTTGAAGTGGACGATGCATTCGTCGGCGAGGGCTACGGACTTCCAACAGAGGCGTCGATGGAGGCCATTCGCCTTGCCGCCGCGTCGGACGGGCTGCTGCTCGATCCCGTGTACACCGCGAAAGCCATGGCCGGTCTGATCGCGCGTGTGCGCGCAGGCGTCTTTGACCGCTCGCAGACGGTTCTTTTCTGGCACACCGGCGGCTTGCCCGCTCTCTTCGCATAGGAGCCTCTTTGCCTGCTTCGATCACCTTCCTCGGCGCCGCTCAAACCGTTACCGGATCCAAACATTTACTCGAAGTCGACGGCCACCGTGTGCTCGTCGACGCGGGTCTCTTTCAAGGATTGAAGGAGCTTCGCGAGCGCAACTGGGCACAGCTGCCGGTTGATCCATCCTCGATTGACGCGGTCGTGCTGACGCACGCGCACCTCGATCATTGCGGCTATCTGCCGCGGCTGGTCGCGTCGGGATTCAAGGGCCGCGTCTTCTGCACGTCGGGCACCGCCGCGCTCGCCCGGCTGGTGCTTGCCGATGCCGGCAAGATTCAGGAAGAAGACGCCGAGCGCGCCAACCGCAAAGGCTATTCGAAGCACACGCCGGCGCTTCCGTTGTACACCGTCGAAGACGCCTGGAAGGCGATCGACCGGCTGCAGGTCGTCGGCTACGGGTATGACTTCGAGCCGATTCCGGGCGTGACCGTGCGGTTCATCAACGCCGGCCATCTGCTCGGATCGGGCTACGCGCGCGCGACAGTTCGGCAGCTCGGCAATCGCACGATTCTCTTCGGCGGCGATCTCGGACGCTACGACAGGCCCGTGCTGCCGGATCCGGAGCCTGTCGAGCAGGCCGACTGGGTGCTGATGGAGTCGACGTACGGCAATCGCGTGCACGAGCCTGACGACGACGGCGCGCGGCTCGCATCGATCATCAGCGACACGATCGAGCGCAAAGGCAAGGTCATCATTCCGGCGTTCGCGATCGGCCGCGTCGAGGAAGTCCTGTATTGGATTCGGGAGCTCGAGACCGCGAAGCGCATCCCGCAAGTGCCGGTCTTCGTCGACAGTCCGATGGCGATCGAGGCGCTGAAGATGTACTCCGAGCGCCTTCACGAGCTCGACGCCGAGATCACGGCGTCGGCGCAGGCGGCGGCGAACAACAAGGTCCGCGGCGAACGCGAGCTGTGCGCGTTCTGCACGAGCCGCTTCGAGACGGTCGCGTCCGCCGAGCATTCCAAACAGGTCACGGCGTCACGGCAGCCCTCGATCGTCATCTCGGCGAGCGGCATGGCCACCGGCGAGCGCGTGCTGCATCACCTGAAGGCCGCGCTGCCCAACGGCAACAACACGGTGCTCTTCGTCGGCTACCAGGCAGCCGGCACGCGCGGCGCGCATCTCGTCAATGGGTCGCCCGACACGAAGATTCACGGCGAGATCATTCCGGTGAACGCCCGCATCGAGAAGATCGACTCGATGTCGGCGCACGCCGACGCGAACGAGCTCATGACGTGGCTCGGCCATTTCGACACACCTCCCGCGAAGCTGTTCCTCGTGCACGGCGAGCCCGAGCCGATGTCGGCGCTGGCGTCGCGCATCCGTACTGAACTTCGCTGGGACGTTGCCGCCCCGGCATGGAAAGAGCAGGTCACGCTCGCATGAGCACGAAGGTCGAGACGCGAGCCCGCACGTATCTGCTCGAGCAGATTGAGGACGCCGCGGTCGTGCAGCTGTACGCGGATGGCTTCGCGTCGCTCGGGCGCCGGGAGAAAGTCCTGATCTGGCATCTCTACCAGGCCGCGCTCGCCGGCCGCGACATCTATTACGACCAGCGGCATGCGCTTGCCCTGGAGATGCGGGGCGTCGTCGAGGCGGTGCTGCGGCATGTTGACGGACTCGATCCACGGACCGTGGCCGAGATTCGCCGATACGCCAAGCTGTTCTGGATCAATACCGGTCCGTATAACAACCTCACGGCGCGCAAGTTCGTCCTCAATCTCGATCGGGTCGCGTTGCGTGATGCGGTGCGTCACGCCGAGCAGCACGGCGCGACGCTGCCGCGCCGGCGCAACGAAACTGTCGACGGGCTGATCGAGCGGCTTGCGCCGATGTTTCTCGATCCCTCGGTCGATCCATTTGTCACGAGCAAAGCGCCCGGCCCAGGCCGCGACATTCTCCACGCGAGCGCGAACAACCTCTATGAAGGCGTGCGCATGGAGGACCTCGAGGGATTTGACGAGCGGTACGGACTCAACTCGCGGCTCGTGAAGCGCGGCGGCGTGCTCGACGAG
>DATFFV010000126.1:0-3226 GCA_035249885.1 Gammaproteobacteria bacterium
CACGACTACGGCGTGCTCACCGCCATGGTCTGGCAGGCCCGGGTACAGGCGGCTCAGGGTAGCCTGCGGAAGGCTGAGGACGCTTTCCGTCGGGCGCATCGAGCCGGACACCGCGGGCGCCGCGCCGCAATCCGAGGCAGCAGGCTGAGGTTCGCTGCGTGCCGACGTGCGTCGGCAGGCCGGGAATTCGCCGCCCGCTGTGGCCCGTGGAATCGAGCAGAGGGTGCCCCATGTCTCGGTTTTTCCTGAGCTCGGGTGCTAGATTGCCGCCAAGACTCTCCGAGGAGGGCCACTCGATGCCACGCAAAGCATCTGTATTCGCCGCAATCGCGTTGGCGATTAGCGGCTGCGGTGGTGCGGATCACACCAGCGAACGCGCCGACGATCGAAGCGAGCCCACCCCAAGCCGCGAAACGGTGTTCGACCCGATGACGAGCACGATCGGCCGCGCGCAAGGCGTGCAGCAGACCCTCGACGCGCAAGCCGCGGAGCAGCGCCGGAAAATCGAAGCCGCCGAGCGCTAACGGTAGCCGAGCAGGTAACGCAGGCCGCGAAACGCCGGCGTCGGCGCCGTGATCAAGTAGGTCGGGATCGCGGCGATGTACTCGCGGTAGCGGCCTTTGGCTTCGAAGCGCGCGCGAAACTCGGATTTCTGCAGCTCGGCCGCGAGCCGCGGCACGATCCCGCCGCCAATGTAGACGCCGCCGCGCGCGCCCGTCGTCACCGCGAGATCAGCGGCCACGGTGCCGAGCAGCGCGAAGAACATGCCGAGCGTTTTGCGCGCCAGCGGCTCGCCTTGCCGCGCGAGATTGGTCACGTCCTCGGGTGTGACCGTCGGTCGCCCGCGGCCCACGAGTTCCGCGAGCGCCACGTAGAGGTTCACGAGCCCCGGACCCGACAACACGCGCTCCGCCGAGCAGTGCCCGTCGAAACGCTCGCGCAAAATGGCGATGACGTCCTGCTCCTCGCGCGACGCAGCCGCCATCGCGACGTGGCCGCCTTCGCCGGCCATCACGGCCCAGCTGTCGTTGGCGGGCACGAGCGCCGACACACCGAGCCCCGAGCCCGGGCCCAACGTGGCCATCGTCGCGCGCAGCACGCTCTTGCCACCGCCGACCTGCTGCAAGTCTTTAGGCACGAGGTGCGGCAGCGACCACGCGACGGCCGCAAAGTCGTTGACGACGGTCAGGCGCTTCAAGCCGAGCTCGGCCCTGAGCTCGCGCTGGGAGAATCGCCAGCCGATGTTGATCATCTGCACGTCGTCGCCGGTAATCGGCGCCGCGACTGCGAGTGCCGCGCGCGTGGGCCGATCGCTCGCGCGGCGGTGGTCCAAATAGACGGCGAACACGCCGGCGACGCCCGTGAAGTCGCTGTTCTCGAACACGTCGGTGGCGACCTCGCGACCTTTGTCGTCGAGGAGGGCGCAGCGCGTGTTCGTGGCGCCGATGTCGGCGATCAGGTCCAAGAGCACACCGTCAGGCGTTCAAGTCCGGGATCCTGGCGCTCTCGAGCTGAGTGATCATGTCCTTGAGCATCAGCTTGCGTTTCTTCAAGCGCTTCAACATGAGCTGATCCACGTTGGGATCGTTGACGAGCCGGGCGATGACCTGATCGAGGTCCCGGTGCTCGACGCGCAATTGCTTGAGCCGCTCCACGTTCCTGAAGGTCTCAGTTTCGACTTTCTCGTCCACGCGTAGTTTGGGTCGGTGCCAACCAGTCCCGCTGCTGGTCGCCAAAGGCCAGGAAGTGTGGGTTCAACAAGTCGTCTTTGGAGTTGTACCGCAGTGGCCGGCCGGCAACGTCGATCATACGCCCGCCGGCGCTTTCGAGGATAGCCTGCGCCGCGGCCGTGTCCCATTCGGACGTCGGCCCGAGCCGGGGGTAGATGTCGGCCGTGCCCTCGGCAACGAGACATATTTTGAGCGAGCTACCCATGTCGGTGATTTCGTGGGGACCCAAGCGCGCCAGGTACTGCTCGAGCTCCGGCGAAGGGTGGCTCCGGCTGCCCACGACGCGCAGCGGCGAGGCCGCGGTTTTGCGCACGGCGATCGCGTACGGTGCGGCCAGCCCGTCCGCGCGCCAGGCGCCGAGCGCCAGCGCGCCCAAGTAGAGCCGGTCGAGCACGGGCGCGTAAACGGCGCCGAGCACGGCACAGGAGTCGACGACGAGCGCGATGTTGACCGTGAACTCGCCGTTGCGTTTGACGAACTCTTTCGTGCCGTCGAGCGGGTCGACGAGCCAATAGCGCGACCAACTTCGGCGCGTCGCGTGGTCCTCGGGCGCCGATTCCTCGGAAAGCAATGGGATCGTGTCGTCGAGCGCCGCGAGATCGCGCGCGATGATCGTGTGCGCCATGCGGTCGGCTTCCGTGAGCGGCGAGTCGTCGCTCTTGCGCGAGACCGTGAAATCGCGGCCGTAGACCTCGAGGATGGCGCGACCCGCTGCGCGCGAGATGCCGCACACCGCGTCGAGTAGTCGTCGTTGCTCGGTGAGGTCGCTCAACATGGCTCTTGTATCATAGCGGCATGGCACAGAGAGCCAACGCCGTCGTTGATTGGGACGCGATCGACACCGTGCTCGTAGACATGGACGGCACGCTGCTCGACCTCGCGTTCGACAATTTCTTCTGGCGCGAGCTCGTGCCGAGGCGCTACGCGGAGCGGAACGGCATGAGCTCGCAGGCCGCCGAGCAGGCGCTCGCGCCGCGCTTCGCGGCCAAGGTCGGCACGCTCGACTGGTACTGTCTCGATCACTGGACGCGCGATCTCGGCATGGACTTGAAGGCTCTGAAGCGCGAGCATCGCGCGCACATCCGCTTCCTGCCCGGCGCGCAAGCGTTTCTCGCTGCCGTGCGTGCGCGCGGCAAAAGCGTCTCGATCGTCACCAACGCACACCGCGACACGTTCGCCGTCAAAGCCGAGCACTTGGGTCTAGACAAGCTCGTCGACGGCGTCGTCTGCTCGCACGATTTCGCCGCGCCGAAAGAGAGCGCGGCGTTTTGGCTCGCACTCCAGCGGCACAACCCGTTCGACGGCGTGCGCACGCTGCTCATCGAGGACAGCCTCGCGGTGCTCGCCGCCGCGCGCGCCCATGGCGTGCGGCACACCATCGCAATTCGCCGCCCCGACTCGCGCGAGCCGCCACGCACGATCGCCGACTTCGTGGGCGTAGACGGGGTGTTCGAGCTCGTGTAAGGGCGCGCTACCGGCGCGGGCCCGAATGCGAG
>DATFFV010000127.1:0-5544 GCA_035249885.1 Gammaproteobacteria bacterium
TGAGCGTTTGATTGCCGCCGCTCGGCGCCTGCGCACTCGCTTGGCGGACCGCCGGCAGCGACAGTGCGAGCGCGAAGCCGCCGCCCGCGAGCCCCGTGACCTTGATGAAACCGCGGCGCGACAACCGTGCCGCTTCGCTGCGGCGCTGCGCAACGAGCTTCTGCATCGACTCCGGTAGATAGACGCTCATGCTGCACCCCCGGCCTTCGCGATCTTGGCCGCGGCGCTGTGCACGGCTTTGCGGATCCGAACGTACGTGCCGCAGCGACATAGATTCGCGGCCAGCTCGCGGTCGATGTCGTCGTCGGTGGGCTTGGCATTGCGCGCGAGCAGCGCCGTCGCGCGCATGATCTGTCCGGCCTGACAGTAGCCGCACTGCGCGACGTCCTCCTCGATCCACGCTTGCTGCACGGCCGTGAGCGCCGCGCCGGCCGGCGCGAGCCCTTCGATCGTCGTGATCTCTTGGCCCACGGCGCTCGCGGCGGGAAACTGACACGACTGGATGGGCGCGCCGTTCAAATGCACGGTGCAGGCGCTGCACTGCCCGACGCCGCAGCCGTATTTCGTGCCGACGAGCCCGAGGGTATCGCGCAACACCCAGAGCAGCGGCGTTTGTGGGTCGACCTCGTCGCCCACGGTGTGGGCACGGCCGTTGATCGTGAGCGTGAGCATGCGCGCTGCCTCCTTGAGAAAACCTCGCGGCGAGCGATTCGTCCGCGGACGGTGTTCCTAAAGTCTCGGCGAACTCCCGGTTTTGCACAACCCGCAACGCCGCGCGGTGTTCGCGTGGTGCGTCGGCCCAGCGTCGGTCCGGGCCCCGCAGCTCCCTGGCACTGTCTTGAGCTTTCTCAACGTTCTCACTGCCAGGTGGAACGGCTGCTACAATCCCGCGAAATCCGGGGGATAGGCCCGCCGGCCAAAGCCAAGCCATTTATAAAGGAGACACGCGATGCGTTCGTCGAAGAATTCCAGTTCGAGAACCGGCCATCTGAGACCGGCATTGCTGGGCGTTGCGTTCGTCGCCGTCGGCGCGACGGCGGTCGCAGCCCCCATGACGTACCAGATCGATCCCAGTCATACTTTTCCGAGCTTCGAGGTCGACCACACCGGCGGCACGTCGGTCTGGCGCGGAAAATTCAATTCGACCATGGGCACGATCACGATGGACAAGGCAGCGGGGACCGGGACCGTCAGCGTCACGATCGATGCCGCCTCGATCGACTTCGGTCACGAAGGGCTCAACAATCACGTCACCGGCAAGGAAAGACCGGACCCCACGATGCTGGATGTGGCGAAGTTCCCCACGGCAACCTACGAGGGTCGGCTGACGAGCTGGGTCAATGGCGCGCCGACGAAGGTCGAAGGCAACCTGACGCTGCACGGCGTGACCAAGCCGGTCAACCTCGAGATTCGCTCGTTCAAATGCGCCCCGGCCCGCCAGGGCGGCGGTGAGACTTGCGGAGCCGATGCCTATGCCGAGTTCAACCGCGCCGACTTCGGCGTGAGCTTCGGCCAGAGCTTCGGTTTCAACATGGGCGTCGTGCTGCGTATTCAGATCGAAGCGCGCTCCGCGTCGTAGCTCGACTTTCGGGATAGACAGACCCGGGCGGCGCGAGCCGCCTGGGTCTTTTTGCGTGGCGCAACTTGCTGCCGACTACTGCAGCTCGTAGAAACCCGCGACCTTGAGGCGCACGACGAGGGCCTTGTCGCCGTCGTTGCGCAAATACCAGCCGTGGATGCCGCTGAACGGCGCGACGAGCACCCCGCGCTCCGTCGCACCATATGCTTTGCGGTAAAACATCAAGTCGCCGACGTTGTTCACAGGCGGGGTGTGGCCGTGGAACTCGGACCACAACACCTCGGGGTCCTCGAGATCGACGGCATCCCACTGATAGACGATCGAATCGCCTTCGTTCAAGCCCAGCTTGTACTCGAGCTCCTCACCCGCAGCGAGCGGAATGTCGATGACGTCGGTGCGGTAGTCGGCCGCATATTCGCGAAACACGCCGTCGGCCAGGGGCCGCTCGTTCCACTGGACCTGACTCGAGGCGACACCCGCGAGCGCGAGACCCCCGATCACGGCAAGAGTTGCTTTACGCATGGCGAAACCTCCGGCGCTGAGTTACGGCTGTAAGAGATACGAAAACTTCACGAAGAGCTGTTGACCGTCGCGCGCCAAGTCCTCGCTGCGCACGAGCGTCGGGGGACCTACCCCGTCGTCGACGAGCTGTAGGTTGCTCTCGTTGGTGTTGATGCCGACGTAGAGCGCCGAATACGGATTGAGCACGTAGCGGAACAACACGTCGAGATTCAGATTCTCGTCGCGCGGGAGGCTCGACAAGGCCGTCGGCTTCGTGTCCTCGTGCTGCAAGATCACGCGCAGCGACATCTCCTTCGTGAACTGAAAGTTGGCGCGAGTTCGGAAAATGCGGTCGTCGAAGATCGCGCCACCACCGTTCCGGTCGTCGAGGCTCGTCGCCAGATACGTGGTGTCGAGGCTCAGGCGATCCATGGGCCGCCAGCGCACGTTGGCCGACAGCAGTGCACGATCCGCGAGCGTGGGCAGCCCGGCGGCCGGCACGAAATTGATCACCGTGCCCTCGTCGTAGCTGAACCCGAACCCGACCTTCTGGGACATGTCGGTCGAGAAGTCCAGGAACCAGCGCTTCTGCGGATAGTCCTGCGGAACGGTGAGTCCCGGGAAGTCGCCCGCGCGTAGACGCTCGCGGATCTTGTTGGTGCCGGCCGCGAAGAAGCTGTTGCCGGGCCACGTGATCTGAAGCTGCGGGGAGAACTCGCTGTAGATGCGCATCCCCGATTGGTCGTCTTGGTTGGCGAAGAATACGCGCGGCCCGATGCGATCCATCCACGAATCTTCGGGCCAGAACTGGTACGCCATGAAGCCGTGCAGACCCTGGGCATCGGGCGTGTAGTTGCGGCTCAGGATGCCGAGCGGCACGGCGAAATTGGCGCTCTGCTCGGTCCAGTGGTAGTGCGCATTGAAGTTGCGCGAGTTGCGGTTGAAGCGCCAGTTGGTTTGCCGGCCCGTCGTGACGATGCCGTTGTCGTCACGGTTCTCCGTATTGACCACCAAAAGCTCGGTGAGCCAGTTCTCGTTGAGCCGGACGTAGGTGTCGGCGGCGGATACCCTGCTGTACGTCTCCCCGAACTCGCGCTCGGTATGCATGATGCCGGCGCGCGATTGCTCGCCGAAATCGCGAAAGATGCGCACGACGCTGACGTCCGCGTCCTCGCCGTAGAACGGGTCTCCGGGAGCGAGGCGTAAGCCCGGCGCTTCGTCGTTGGTCAGCATCGTGCCGATGCCCCACGGCCCCTGCCGCCCCGTGAACTTGACACCCGCCTCGGGATCGACGATTCGGCGCGTGAACAGCAGCGGCGTCTCGGTCTGGAAGTAGTCCGTATTTTCGAGGAAGAACGGACGGCGCTCCGGGAACTGCACCTCGAAACGCTCGTTGACCGTCACCTGCGGCTGATCGGATTCGACTTGGCTGAAGTCGGGGTTGTAAGTGAAGTCGAGCACGAAGCTGTCGCGCAGCACGATCTTCGCGTCGAGGCCGATGTCGTCCTCGGTATCCTTGTCGAAGCGCGGATTCGCCGGGTTCCGGTCGAGCACGTCGTAGCTGCGCACGAACGCGAACGGAATGAGCTGGATGTTGCGCCCGGGCGAGACGTCGCGGACGCCGTTCAAGACAGCCGCTTGATTGAGCCGGCCGTCGATGGCTTGCGAGTACGCGGGCCAATTCGACCACTCGCTCGAGCGCGGAATGTACCGCTCGAACTGCACGCGCCAGCGTTGCTCGCTCGTCTCGGGGAACCGCATCGTGCGGAACGGTATCGTCATGACGACGACGTAGCCGCCCTCCGTGAGCTGCGCGTCCGTGTACCAGACGGCTTCGTACGACGAGTCAAAACCGCCTCGCGTGACCTCCGACCAGCGGCCGTCCCACTGCACGCCGAGCGGCGTCGAGTAGAAACCGTAGCCCGTGCGCTGGTCATCGAACGTGTCGATGAGCAGCCCGAGGTTGTCGTCGTTGTCGACGTTCTCGCGCGGCGACAGATTCGCGCGCACGCTTTCGGGATCCGTGTCGAAGGCCAGGAACACGGCGTAGAGGTTGCGTGCGTCGTAGCCCAAGTAGACCTCGGTTCGCTGGGTCGAGGGCGCGCCGTCCTGCGGCGTCCGCTGCGTGAAGCCCGTGACCACGGCGTAGCGCGCGCGGATGTCGTCCGTCGGGGCCATGCTCACGAAATCGGCGAGCTCGGGCGGCGTGTCGAGCCGCGGGATGCTGAGCTCCTGGCACAACGCGGCGCCGGCGGCGAGGCTACCGGCGAGCACGGTCGAGAGCACTCGCGCGCAGCGCCGAGAGCGCGCCCGCTCCCGCACCGCCGCGATCAGGTGCAACACCATTCGGCTCGAGCGCCTAGCCCGCGATCGAGCAGCTGCCCACGTACATCTCCGGGCGCGACGTGAAGCCCGGGATGATCGTCGGCGAATACTCGAGGCGAGTGTGCACGGCGAGCAGCTTGCCCTCGCCGGCCGCGCGAGCGATGACCGTCGTGAGGTACAACGGCCCCGCGTCGCTCATCTGCATGATGTGGAGATAGCCCGCCCTGTAACGCACGGAAATGAACGACGCGCCGTACTCGCTCTCGGCTTCGGCGGTGCCCTCGTCGACATTGATGTCGAAGAACGCAGCTTTGAGCTCCGACGGCGTGACGGCCACGGCCGGCACGTTCTTGTCCCAAGTGCCCGTGGCGAGCACGGCGAAACTGCACTCGAGGCGCTTGGCTGTGGCGAGGCGGCGATCGAGGCCGCCTTGGCCCGACGCGGCGTCGGGCTCGGCTGCACCCAGCGCGACGAGACCGGCCAATGCGATCGCGCAGTATTTTCGCATGGCCGAGTATTAGCACGCCGCGCAAGCCGTGGCCACTCGGCGCAAGCAAACTTGACCGTTGCTAAGCCTCGCCGCCGGCCGTGATAATCGGGGCACTCGAGGAGAATGCGCTTGCGCGTCGCGACCCTGGTCATCGCTATCGTCCTGCTCGCGATCGGCGGCGCGAGTGCTCAGGTCAACGACCCGGAGCTCCTCGGTCAGTTGCAGAAACTCTTTCCTTTGGCCGCCACTTTTGCCGCCAAGTCGGGCTCGCCGGCCGTCTATCGTGCGTTCGGCCCCGCTGCGGCCGGCAAAACGGAGGGCGAGCTGCTCGGCCTCGCCTACTGGACCACCGAGCTCGAGCCGCTCGAGCGCGGCTTCGATGGCCCGATCAAAATGCTCGTCGGCATGAACACTGTCGGCGAGATCACGGGCGTCATCGTCTCCGATCACCGCGAACCGTACGGCTACTTCTCGGTCGACCTGCCCCAGTGGCCGCGGCAATTCGACGGCAAGAGCATTCGCGACTCGTTCAAAGTGGGTGCGGACGTCGACGCGATCTCGCGCGCCACGATCACCGTCCAGAGCGCGAGCCGGGCGATTCGTAACGCCTCGCGCAAGGTCGCGCGGGCTCATCTTGCCCCGCCGCCAA
>DATFFV010000128.1:0-4492 GCA_035249885.1 Gammaproteobacteria bacterium
GGCTACGATGACGGTGACCATGAACCAGAACGCTGGTGACATCTGAGCACTCCTTTCGTGGCATCCGACTCTAGTGGCCTGTCAGACGCAGCCGCCATCGTTTCTGCGCGCGTTTCGCGCCTTGGCATCGTGGCGCCGCGACGCCGCGTTCTCCACCTGGCTGTTCGCGTTGGCGACGAATGTCTATCGAACGGAGCTGCGCCGGAGACCGCCCCCGACGGTTCCGGTCGACGAGACCGCGAGCACGGTCGTCTCGGGAGAAGATGCAATGAGCGAAGTCGATCGCCGCAACGTCGTGCAGAAAGCGCTGCAGTCGCTGCCGCCCAAATACCGTGACCCTTTGATACTTTTCTATTTTCACGATCGGGACGTGGCCGCGACGGCGAGTAGCCTCGAATTGCCCGAAGGCACCGTCAAAGCCAGGCTCTTCCGAGGACGCGCGCTTCTCAAATTCAAGCTGGGAAAACGACTGTGATGCACGACGACATCGAACGCCTGCTCGCCGACGAGGACGAGATCACGCCCTCGTCGAGATTCTTGCCTGCCGTCATGGACGCGGTGCAAGGAGAGGCGGCCGCTCCACGGCCCCTCGAATTTCCATGGCTGCCCGCTTTGCCGGGGCTCGTGGCTACCGTCGCAGCGTTGGTCGTAGCGACCTGGCACGGGATCGGCTCGTTGAGCGATCCCGCTACGGGCGCGGTGCTCGACGAGGAGGTTCGTCAGCTCGTGGCGCTCGGCGCGAGCCTCGGGCTTCAATGGATCGTTCTGGCCGTCGCCGTCACGATCGTTTCGGTGCTGCTGCCGTTGCGGCTGACGCGTGCCCGGATCTCGCCTCCAATCGAAAGCGAAGGCGTCACCCGAACGGCCGTATGAGAGCATCGCGGCGAGAGGCGTGCGACCCGCAAATCTCGCTCTTATCGACGGAAATGCAACCAACCTGTTCCGGGGACTCTTGGTATACGCTGATCGCGACGAGGGCTGGGGGGCTGATTCGTGGACGAAATGACGCTCGGGTTCTTGATGTCGATTGTTCCGCGACTGCCGATGCTGATCCTTTACCTGCTCGGCGTGGCTCTCGCGATTGGCTACGCGAGCACGCTGCGCGGCGCCGCGACATGCGCCGGTGCGGGTTTTGGCTGTTTGGCCCTGGGCTACGTATTGGGCATCGCTTCGCAGTACTGGGTGATGATCGCGATGGGAGACGTGCCGTTATCGACGCGTGGGACGACGCTGGCACTGTTCAGCCTCGTAATCACCGCAGTGTCGCTCGTCGGTACGGTGCTCCTCATGATCGCCATCTTCGGGCGGCGAACGCCGCCGGCGGCCTAGTCAGCGTCCTTTGCGGCCGGGCGCGCGTGTGCACTTACCCCGCCGGGATCGTTAACCCGGTTAACGAAGTCCGATTGACAATCAGGTTAACGATCAGCCGCGGGGGTATGCGACACCCTCCCCGCGGGCCGGCTGCTGCACGACCGCGTAACCCGCGTCGTGGCGCTGGCGCTGGCGTATCGCGCGCTGAATCCCGTCAAGAGCTGTCTGGTTTAGGCCGGTAATCTGGTGCATGCCGGGAGACGACCGCTGCCGGCGAAACTTAGTAGTACTGGACAAAAACACACCTCTTACGTCAACCTAAGCCCATGCTTCCCGAGGCCTTCCACCCCGCCGTCGCCGGCAGGTTCAGCAGCGCTTTCGCCGCGCCCACGAGCGTGCAGCTCAAGGCGTGGGGCGCGATCGGTGGCGGGACGCACGCGCTGATCAGCGCGCCGACGGGGTCGGGCAAGACGCTCGCGGCGTTCTTGGGCGTCATCGACCTGCTCGCGAAGCAGGCCGCCGCCGGCACGCTGCAAGACGAAACGCAGATCCTCTACGTCTCGCCGCTCAAGGCGCTCTCGAACGACATCGAGAAGAACTTGCGCGCGCCGCTCGAAGGCATCGGCCGCGAGTTCGCGGCACGGATGTTGGGCGAGGCGCCGATCCGCGCGGCCGTGCGCACGGGCGACACGCCGCAGAGCGAGCGCGCGCGCATGCGCCGCCAGCCGCCGCACATCCTCGTCACGACGCCCGAGTCGCTGTACATCCTGCTGTCCACGGAATCCGGCCGCAAAATGCTGCGCTGCGTGCGCACGGTCATCGTCGACGAGATCCACGCGCTCGCGGGCAACAAGCGCGGCGCGCACTTGGCGCTCTCGCTCGAGCGGCTCGAGGCGCTCACGGACACGCCGCCCACGCGCGTCGGCATCTCGGCCACGACGAAGCCGATCGATTTGCTCACCGGCTTCCTCACGGGCGTCACCGACGCGCTGTGCACGGTCATCGACGAAGGCCACGCGCGCGAGCGCGATCTCACGCTCGAGCTGCCGAGCTCGCCGCTCGAGGCCATCATGTCGGCCGAGGTTTGGATCGAGGTCTACGACCGTCTGGCCGAGCTCATCCGCGCGCACCGCACGACACTCGTGTTCGTGAACACGCGCCGGCTCGCCGAGCGCGCGGCGCGGCACTTGGCCGAGCGGCTCGGCGACGATGCCGTCACGTCGCACCACGGCAGCCTCGCGAAAGAGCATCGGCTCAAAGCCGAGGAGCGGCTCAAAGCCGGCGGGCTCAAGGCGCTCGTGGCCACGTCGTCGCTCGAGCTCGGCATCGATATCGGCGACGTCGACCTCGTGTGTCAGCTGGGCTCGCCGCACGCGATCGCGGCGTTCCTGCAGCGCGTCGGCCGGTCGGGCCACGGGCTCGGCCGCGTGCCCAAGGGCCGCCTCTTCCCGCTGTCGCGCGACGACCTCGTCGAGTGCACGGCGCTCGTCGCGAGCATTCGCCGCAGCGAGCTCGATGCCATCAAGATTCGGCGGGCGCCGCTCGACGTGCTCGCACAGCAGATCGTCGCCGAGGTCGGCGCGCAGGAGTGGCGCGTCGACGCGCTCCACGGCCGGTTCACGCACGCGACGAGCTACAAGGACGTCACGCGCGAGGAATTCGTCGACGTCGCGCGCATGCTCGCCGACGGCTTCACGACGCACCGTGGCCGGCGCAGCGCGCACCTGCACTTCGATCGCGTCAATGGGATCTTGCGCGGCCGGCGCGGCGCCACGCTCACGGCCGTGACGAACGGCGGCGCGATCCCCGACCAGTTCGACTACGAGGTCGTGCTGCTGCCGAGCGAGCTGCCCGTCGGCACGCTCAACGAGGACTTCGCGTTCGAGAGCATGCCCGGCGACATCTTCCAGCTGGGCAACGCGAGCTACCGCATCCAGAAGCTCGAAGGCGGCAAGGTCTACGTCACGGATGCGCAAGGCCAACCGCCGACGATACCGTTCTGGCTCGGCGAAGCGCCGGGCCGCAGCGACGAGCTCTCGGCGTCGGTCGGGCGGCTCAACGAGACGCTCGCGGAGATTCTCGATCGCGAGGGCTCGGCCGGCGCGGTGCGCTGGCTCAAGGAGGAGATCGGGCTCGGCGAAAGCGCCGCGGCGCAGCTCGTCGAGTATCTCGCCGCGGCCAAGGCCGCGCTCGGCGTGCTGCCTACGCGTAAGCGCGTGATCTTCGAGCGCTTCTTCGACGAGACGGGCGACACGCACCTCGTCGTGCACTCGCCGTTCGGCTCGCGCATCAACCGCGCCTGGGGCCTCTCCCTGCGCAAGCGCTTCTGCCGGCGCTTCAACTTCGAGCTGCAAGCGGCCGCGCTCGAGGACGCGATCGTGCTGTCGCTCGGCGCCGTGCACAGCTTCGCGCTCGAGGACGTCAAGCATTATCTGTCGAGCAAGACCGTGCGCGACGTGCTCACGCAGGCCGTGCTCGACGCGCCCGTGTTCGGCGTCTATTGGCGCTGGAACGCGAGCACGGCGCTCGCGGTGCGCCGCTTCCGCAACGGCAAGAAGCAGCCCGCGCAGTTCCAGCGCATGGACGCCGAGGATCTGCTCTCGACCGTGTTCCCCGCGCAGCTCGCCTGCGCCGAGAACTTGGCCGCGGGCGACCGCGAGATTCCGGATCATCCGCTCGTCAAGCAGACGCTCGACGACTGCCTCACGCTCAACATGGACGTCGACGGGCTCGTGCGGCTGCTCACGCGCATTGAGAGCGGCGACGTCGAGATCGTGTGCCGCGAGCTCACGAGCCCGTCGGCGCTCGCGCAGGAAATCCTGGGCGCGAAGCCGTACGCGTTCCTCGACGATGCGCCGGCCGAGGAGCGGCGCACGCTCGCCGTGCAGTCGCGCCGGTACATGAGCCCCGAGCAAGCCGCCGAGCTCGGCCAGCTCGACGCGGGCGCCATCGACAGCGTGCGCGCCGAAGCGTGGCCGCAAGTGCTCACGGCCGACGAGCTCCACGACGCACTCGCGCTGCTCGGCTTCGTGACGGCCGACGAGGGCGCGCCGTGGCGCGCGTTCTTCGACCGCCTGCGCGCCGACGGCCGCGCGACGGCGGCCATGCTGCCGAACGGCTCCACCGTGTGGGTCTCTGCCGAGCGTCTGCCCGAGCTCACGGCCGCGCTGCCGGGCACGCT
>DATFFV010000129.1:0-4647 GCA_035249885.1 Gammaproteobacteria bacterium
ACGCCGTGGGCTCGGGCGGCACTTCGGCGGCCTGCCGATGGTCCTCGTCGATGCGCGTGATTGCGTCGCTGAGCGTGCGTTGCAGGCCCGGATAGCCGGCGAGGTCGCTATGAACGCTGTCGCCGATGCGCACGAACTCGCGCTCGACGATGCGCTCCTTGGCCTCGCGGCCGGCCGCGAGCAGGACCTCGTGATTGCGCTGCAAGAGCTTCTTCTCGGTCGCCGTGATGGCTTGCACGGCGAGGTTGAGCAGGTCGGTGACTGCCTGGCAGAACGCCTGCAGCACGTGGTGCGCCGAGCCCCTGGCCAGATAAAGAACGGCCATGAGGAGCACGACCCAGAGCAGGATCGAAATGGTCGGAAAAGGCGTTATCGCGAGAAGACTCTCGAGGGACATAGCTGGCGACCCCGCTGTCGTAGGTTTCCCGTTAGACCGGTAGCTTTGCGGCCCTTTCTTTCGAAAGGTGTGCCCTGGGCAGTCCGCGAAGGATTCGCTCGAGACGCGGCGTTGTCAAACTCGCGCCGCGAATCGTCGCAGGCACGGCGTGCAGCGTAGTACCTGCCTGTCGTTATGTCACCCGTCCGACTGTCGCTTGGCGGCGACGCTTAGGGCGGGAGCGCGGCGGCACTCGTCGCTGCGCGCTGCTCCTGCTGCGCGAGCGCCTCGATCTGGTCGATGGCCTTGGGTGCGCCGCGTAGCAACGTGCGTTTCAAAAACCACGGTCCGACGAACGGCGGCAGCCAGAAATTCGGCTCCATCTCCATGAGGTACGTGACGCGCGTGCCTTGGCCCTCCGGCGCGAACGTCCACTCCGACAGCGAGTACTTGAAGTCGCTGCGTTCAGGTACGGTGCGAGATCGAATAAACTGCGGGCTCACGACCTCGAGGCGCTCGACTCGGCGCATGCTTCTGCAATAACGCAGCAGGCAGCCCTCCACGCGCGTGTAGACGAGCGGGGTGCCGTCGCTGTCCGGCGGCAGGTAGCTGCTCTCCTTGTAGATCTCGGAGATTCGCTGGTAGCGATCGCCGTCGAAGTCGAGCAGCACCTTATAGATGGCTCCCGGTGAAGCCTCGAGGTAGGTGTCGGCAACCACGCGATAGCGGTCTTGCCGACGCGAGACGTCGACTGTCCGCAGGGTGGCCGGCAGGCTCGATGACACGTAGCACACGCCGGCAGCAACGAGGAGAAAGGTCTTGCGGAAATTCATCGAGCGGAGATACCGGTGCGCGGGCGTGGGCTGCAGGCCGAGACTATACGCCGCGCTCGTGCTTGCCGCGACGATCGCATGCTCGCCAGCGCTCGCCCAGCAAGACGGTGACGACGAGGGTGAAGGTCGCGCTGCGACGGTCGCGTCCGACGTCAAGGACTACGTCACAGCTCCATTGCACGCGCGGCGCCCGCAGTGGGTGCGCTTCGGCTTGGGCCTAGGCGCCATCGCGCTCGCGTATCGCTACGACGACGACGTGCGTGAGCACTTCGGCACGAGCATCGCGCCGGCCGGCGTGAGCCCCGATACCAACAGCGGCGGCGATGCGGCGCTGGGCGCGCTCGCGCTCGGCGGCACGTGGCTCGCGGCCGTGCTCGGCGACGAGGGCGAGGGTCGCCGCGAAGCCGGCGCCATGCTCGAGGCCGCGGCCTTGAGCAGCGCCGCCGCGTACGCGCTCAAGGAAATCGCGGGCCGCGAGCGGCCCTATGCCACGGCCGATCGCAGCGGTTTTCGTAGCGACGGCGACGCGTTTCCGTCGCTGCACACGACGGCCGCGTTCGCGATCGGCAGCGTGCTCGCGGAATCCGGAGACGACCGGCGGCGGTGGCTGCGCCGCGTGCTCGGCTACGGTCTCGCGACGGCCACGGCGTACAAGCGCCTCGATCACGACGCGCATTGGCTATCGGACACGGTCGCCGGCGCCGCGCTCGGCGTCGCGACGGCGCGTTTCGTCATGAAACGGCGCGAGAGTGACGGCGCGCGCGCACGGTGGCAGGTATTGCCCCAGGCCGACGGGCTCACCGTGGCCTATACGGTCGACCTACGGCCCTGAGGAGAGTCAGCGGAGCACGACGTCGTAGACGAACGCCGCGGCGACGGCCAGCGCGGCGAGACTCACGACGAGCACGGCGCCGGCGGCGCAGTCCTTGACGATCTTGATCTGCGGGTGCTCCTCGGGATGCAGGTGATCGGCGAGGTACTCGATCGCCGTGTTGACGAGCTCGGCCGCGAGCACGGCCGCGACCGTCAACACGATGACGGCGTACCAGAGCGCCGACGGTTGCCACCAGAGCAGTGCGGCGAGCACGGCCACGGACGCGAGCACGTGGACCTTGAAGCTGTTCTCGGTGCGCCAAGCCGTCCGCAAGCCCGCGAACGCGAACGTGAGTCGGCGCGCGAACGATTGGTTCTTCATCGCTAGAGCCGCTGCCCACCGTCGACGTCGATGACGCGGCCGTTGACGTAGTCGTTGCCGAAGATGAACTCGACCGTGGCCGCTATCTCGTCGGGCTCGCCGAGCCGCTGCATGGGAATGCCGGCGGCCATCTTCTCGAGGATTTCGGGCTTCATGCTGGCCACCATCTCGGTCTTGATGAAGCCCGGTGCGATCGCGTTGACGCGGATGCCATGGCGCGCGAGCTCCTTGGCCCACACGACGGTCAAAGCCGCGACGCCGGCCTTGGCCGCCGAGTAATTGCTCTGACCGAAATTGCCGGCGCGCGACAGGCTCGAAATATTGACGATGCATCCGCCTGAACCCAAGCGAATCATGCGCTCGGCCGCTTCGCGACCGCAGAGGAAGACGCCCGTGAGGTTGACGTCGATGACGGCCTGCCACTGCTCGAGGCTCAGCTTGCCGACGATCTCACCGTCCTTGGCTTTGACGAGCAGGCCGTCGCGCAGGATGCCGGCATTGGCGACGACGCCGTCGAGACGGCCGAAGCGCGCGACCACGCGGTCGAAAGCGCCGACGACGTCGGCCTCGACGGCGACGTTGGCGCGATAGCTCTCGGCCTCGACGCCGAGCGCGCCGCAGGCGGCGCGCACCTCGCCGAGGCCTGCTTCGTCGAGGTCGAGCAACGCGAGGTTGGCGCCGCGCCGAGCGAGAGCCTTGGCCATCGCGGCGCCGAGGCCGCGACCCGCGCCGGTGATGAGGACGGTCTTACCGCGAAGGTCCATGTTGCAGACGCCCCCGTTGTGTTTGCCGCCGATAGTAGCGCTTAGGCCGCGGCGGCGGCTAGAAAAGGAGCGGCCGCCGCCGAAACTACGGTATGCTCGCCGGCCGGCCGAGAAAAGCGTTAGCTGCCCGACTCCGATGACCCTGTCGAAGTACTTCGATCGCATCGCGATTGCGCTCTCGACGATCTGCATCGTCCATTGTCTTGCGATGCCGTTCGTGATCGCGGTGTTACCGCTCGCGGCCTTCACCGTGGGCGGCGACGGACACTTCCACGCGCTTATGCTCTGGTTCGTCGTGCCCACGAGCGTTTTGGGCTTCGGGCTCGGTGTGCGCGTGCACGGCCGCGCCGACATCGTGGCGCTCGGCGTCGCCGCGATCGCAGTGCTCGCAACCGCTGCGCTCTGGGGGCATGACGTGTGGAATCCGAGTGTCGAGGTGTTCGCCAACGTCGGCGCCAGCATCCTGCTCGCGGCGGCGCACTGGTGGAATTTCCGCGAGGTGCGCCGCCTACATCGTCACTGACTTAAAGCCGTCGGTGCGCAGCGCACGACTCGGCCCGCGTCGAGCGTGAGCTCGTGTGTGAAGTGCCCACGATGCACGTCCAAGTGCGACGCGCAGACGAGCTGAGTGCCGTCCGCGGCCATGCGGTCGAGCGTGCGGTTGAAGAGCTCGGTCATCGGTGCGTCGAGTCCTTCCCACGGCTCGTCGAGCAACAGCACCCGCGGCTTCGTCGCGAGCGCGCGCGCGATGAGTGCGCGGCGCGCCTGCCCGTAGGACAAAGTCGACAGCGGCCGCTCTGCGAGCGCCTCGAGCTCGAGCTCGGCGAGCAGCCGCTCGACGCGCTCGGCTTCCGCGGCCGAGAGGCGCCGCGTCTGGCCGATGCTCGACGTGAAGCCCGAGGCGATGCAGGCGCGCACCGTCGACGGGTAGCGGTAGGCCGCTTGGAGCTCGGGCGCGACCCAGGCGACGTGCTTGCGCAGCTCCCAGATGTCGCGCGGATTGCCGAAGGCGGGCCACGACACCGTGCCGCCGAGCGCCGGGCGCAACTGCCCGTGCAGCAGCCGCAGCAAGCTGCTCTTGCCCGAGCCGTTCGCGCCCGTCACGAGCCAGTGCTCTCGCGGCTCGAGGCGCCACGTGATCTCCGCGAGCACGCGCCGGCCCGCGAGCCACACGTCGGCCGCGTCGAGCGCGATGAGGGCGGTCGTGTCGCTTGCGGGCTCGTTGCGACGCCGCTCCGTCGAGCGCGCCGGCTCGGTCGGCGGCTGCGCGACCGCGCGCGCGCGCTCCGTCGCGACGATTCGGCCGCCGGCGATCGTGAGGTAGCGCGGAATCACCGGCGGCAGATCCTCCGGGACGTGCGCTGTCGCGACGAGCGTGCACTCGGCGGCGACGAGCGCAAGCATCGCTTTGAGCTCCGTCCGTGATGCGCGATCGAGCCCGCTCGCGGGCTCATCGAGCAATAGCACCGTGGGCCCGAA
>DATFFV010000130.1:0-3948 GCA_035249885.1 Gammaproteobacteria bacterium
GCAAGGTCGTGCCTAGAACCCGCTGCCTGTTTGACCGTTGATATCTGCCGTCATACTATCTGTCTATGACAGACATCGACACCCGCGCGCTCGACCGCGAGCTGAAGAAAGGCTCCGCCGAGCTGCTGATCCTCTCGTTGCTCGAGGCGCAGCCCCACCACGGTTACGAGCTCAGCAAGCTGATCCACGTTCGCTCCGGCGGGCTCATGACGTTCCACATCGATTCGCTGTATCCGCTGCTGTATCGGCTCGAGGAACGAGGTTGGATCAAAGGAACCTGGGTCGAGAAGCCCGGCGAGCGGCGGCGCCGGTTCTACAAGGTCACGGCCGACGGCCGCCGCGTGCTCGCCGCGCAGCTCGAGACTTGGGAGACATTCGTCGAGGCCGTGCGCAGGATCACCGGAGCCGAGCATGCATGACTGGCAGAGCGAGGTCCGCGCGCGGCTCGCGCCGCTGCACCTGAAGCCGGAGCGCGAGGCCGACATCGTCGATGAGATCTCGCAGCATCTTGCGGAGCGCTATCGCGAGGCGATCTCGGCCGGCGCCTCGCCGGACGAGGCGACACGCGTCGCGCTCGCGCAGTTCCGAGCCGGCAACGTGCTCGCGCAGCGCATCGCCGCGCTCAAGCAGGCGCACGCGCCGGCCGCCGTCACGGTCGGCTTGTCGACCGGGCACTTACTCGCAGATCTTTGGCATGACCTGCGCTACACCGCACGCGCATTCAACAAGCACAGAACCTTCGCCGCCACGACCGTCCTGATCTTGGCGCTCGGCATCGGGGCGACGACGGCGATCTTTTCGCTGTTCCACCAAGTTCTCGTGCAGTCGCTGCCGGTCCCCGAGCCCGAGCGGCTCGTCGAGCTCGGCACCACGCCCCCAAACCTCGGCGGCGGGTCCGCGAGCTTGTCGGGCGACCACGAGCGCATCTTCAGCTACCCGATGTTCCGCGATCTCGAGCAGCAGCAGTCCGTGTTCACGGGTCTCTCCGCGCATCGCGATTTCCAGGTGAGCGTCGCGGAGGAGCAGGGGACGGTCGCCGGCGGCGGAATGATGGTGTCCGGCGGCTATTTCGGCGTGCTCGGGCTCGAAGCCGCGCTCGGCCGCCTAATCGGGCCGCAGGACGAGCCGCAGGTCGGCGAATCGGCCGTCGTCGTGCTGAGCCACGACTACTGGCAGAGCCGGTTCGCGGGCGATCCGGGCGTGATCGGCCGCACGCTGACCGTCAACGGTCAGCAACTCGTCGTGATCGGCGTGGCGCCGGAGGGTTTCCGAGGCACGGTCGTCGGGGTTCAACCGCGCGTGTTCGTGCCGATCACGTTGCGTTGGCTCATGGAGCCTTGGAGACGCAGCGACCACGAGGATCGGACTTCGCGGTGGGTGTACTTGCTCGCGCGACTCGCCCCCGGCGTGTCTTTAGAGCAGGCGTCCTCGAGCATCAACGGCATCCACGGCGGAATCATCAACGAGGTCGAAGCGCCGTTGTGGAGCACGGTGCCGGCCGAAATCCTCGAGCAGTTCAAGGCCAAGCGCATCACGCTCGAGCCGGGCGGCGAACGAAAGGGACTGCTGCGCGACGCCAACGCGGAACCGCTGAAGGTGCTGCTCGGCATCACGGCATTGGTCTTGATGATCGTCTGCGTCAACGTCGCCAATCTACTGCTCGTGCGCGGTCTGTCGCGGGCCGGCGAGATGGCGGTTCGCGTCACGATGGGCGCCAGCCGGTGGCGGCTCGTGAAGCAGTCGCTGCTCGAGGTTGGCACGATCGCCGTCATCGGCGGCCTCGCGAGCTTGCCCGTGGCGGCCCTCACGCTGCGCGTCATCGGCGCGCTGCTGCCCGAGCAGCTCGCGTCGGCGTTGAGCATGGAGCTGAGCCCGGCGGCGCTGACGTTCGCAGGCGCCATATCGCTGTGCACGGTGCTGCTGTTCGGAGCGGCGCCGGCGGTTCAGGCGGCCAGGACCGAGCCCGGTTTCATCCTGAAAGGCGCGGCCTCCAGGGCTCTCGGCGGCCGTGGCATGAACGGCGTTCGCAACGCGCTGGCCACGGCGCAGATCGCGTTCTCGACGGCGCTGCTCGCGCTGGCCGGCCTGCTCGCCGCGAGCTTCGCGAACATCGCCCGAATCGATCTCGGCATCGACGTCGAGTCGGTGGCGATGTTCTCGATCTCGCCGAGGACGGCCGGGCAGAGCCCGGAGCGCGCAATGGTGACGTTCGACGGCGTCGAAGAACGCCTCGCCGCAGAGCCCGGCGTCACCAGCGTGGGCTCTTCGAGGATCGCGCTGCTGGCGGGCAGAAATTGGACGAACCACACGTCGCAGTTTCAGGGCTTCCCGAACGCGCCGGACGTTGCCGGTGCGATCAACCTGAATGCCGTGAGCTCCGGCTTTTTCCGCACGCTCTCGCTTCCAGTGCTGGTCGGACGTGGCTTCGACGCTTCGGATACGCCGGCCTCGCCGCCCGTAGCCGTCGTCAACGAGAGCTTCGCTCGCCGGTTTGGGCTTGGCGACACTGCGCTCGGGACGCGCTTCGATCTGGGCCGTTTTCGAGGGATCGAAATCGTCGGCGTGACCGCCGACACGAAGTACGCGGGCGTCGTTGACGACGCCCCGCCAACCGTCTTCTTCCCCCGACAGGGTGATACGAACCTCGACGGACTGACGTTCTACGTGCGGGGTCTCGACCCAGGCGCGCTCCTGCGCATGATTCCGCGGATAGTCGCGGAGGTCGATCCGAACGTGCCCGTAACGGACCTGCGCACGATGGAAACGCAAGTGCGAGACGACGTCTACCGCGAACGCCTCATCGCGACGCTCTCCGCAAGCTTCGCAGTGCTCGCGACATTGCTCGCGGCGATCGGCCTTTACGGCGTGCTCGCCTACAACGTCGCGCAGCGGACGCGTGAGCTTGGCTTAAGGCTCGCGCTCGGCGCGGAACCGTCGGGCCTACGTGCGCTCGTGGTCAAGCAGGTCAGCTTGATGACCGTCATCGGCAGCGCCATTGGGCTCGCCGTGGCCGCTGGGCTCGGACGCGTCGCGGAAGCGCTGCTCGTCGGCCTATCCGGCCACGATCCTGCGGTGCTGATTGCAGCGGTGGCCGTCATCTCGCTCGTGGTGCTCGGCGCAAGCTACGTGCCGGCACTGCGGGCGTCGCGCATCGCACCGATGGAAGCGTTGCGGTACGAGTAGTTCATGGCGCCTTCGCCGATGTTGTCGACCGGAGCTCAACATGCATGATTGGCACAGCGAGGTCCGCGCACGGCTCGCGCACCTCAGGTTGAAGCCGGAGCGCGAGGCCGACATCGTCGACGAGATTTCGCAGCACCTCGCGGAACGCTACCGCGAAGCGATCTCGGCGGGCGCATCGCCGGATGAGGCGACACGCTTGGCGCTCGCGCAGTTCCGCGCCGGCAACGTGCTCGCGCAGCGCATCGCCGCGCTCAAGCAGGCGCACGCGCCGCCGACCGTCACGGCGGGCGCTTCGACGGGCCGCCTGTTCACGGATCTGCGGCAAGACCTGCGCTACGCGTTGCGCGCGTTCGCGAAGCAGCCGGGCTTCGCCGCGACGGCCGTGCTGATCCTGGCGCTCGGCATCGGCGCGACGACCGCGATCTTCAGCGTCGTGAACGGAGTCCTCATCAAGCCGCTGCCGTATCCCGAATCGGACGCCGTCGTGACGGTCACGCACTCGGCCGTGTTCGGCAACGTGCGCGGCGACCGCTTTCCGTTCTCGCCGCAGATGCTCGAGATCTACGCCGCGAACGGCCAAGCGTTCGACGAATTGGGCATGTATAGGTTCGGTCAGGCCGCGGTCACCGAAATCGGGGACGCCGAGCAATTACGGACGTTGGTGGCGACGGCGAGCACGCTGCGCGCGCTGAACGTTCAACCTGCGCTCGGCCGCTGGTTCTCGCCCGACGACGATCAGCCCGCGGCGGCAGAAACCGTGATCTT
>DATFFV010000131.1:0-7442 GCA_035249885.1 Gammaproteobacteria bacterium
GTGCTGCCGCCGCTGTAATAGCCGAGCCCGGGCTTGTAGAGCGCGAGCTCCATGTAGCGCGCGAAGTCGAGCCAACCGCCGGCGTCGTCGATCTCCGCGCGAATCGCGGCCGCGAGCGCGGCGCTGGCCTCGACGGCCGCGTCGCTCGGCGCGGGCAGCTCGGCGCGGCTCGTCGTGGGGATCATGGGCGTTTCGATAGTGTAACCTTGGCGAGCGAAGGAAGACGCTGGGGCACGCGTGACGGGTTCCGACATTGAAGCCACTCTCGACGGCCGCTGGGCGCTCGTCACGGGCGCGGCCAAGCGCATCGGCGCGGTCATCGCGAGCACGCTGCACGACGCCGGCGCCAACGTCGCGATCCACTACCACAGCTCGGCGACCGACGCCGAGCGGCTCGCCGCCGACCTCAATCGCCGGCGGCCCAAGTCCGCGTTCACGGTGACCGCCGACATGCTCGACATCGCAGCCGTCGAGGGCATGGCCGCGGAGGTGCAGAAGCGCATCGGCTCGAACAAGCTCGACGTGCTCGTCAACAATGCCTCGAGCTTTTATCCCACGCCGCTCGGCACCGTCACGCAGGAGCAGTGGCAGGATCTCATGGGCAGCAACTTGAAGGCGCCGCTGTTCTTGTCGCAAGCGCTGCTGCCCGCGCTGCGCGCGGCACGCGGCGTCATCATCAATATCGTCGACGTGCACGCGCAGCGGCCGTTGCGCGACCATCCGGTCTACGGCGCGGCGAAGGCGGGCCTCGCGATGCTGACACGCTCGCTCGCGAAAGACTTGGGTCCCGACGTGCGTGTCAACGGCGTCTCGCCGGGCGCGATCCTCTGGCCCGACGAGGGCATGACGGAGCCGCTCAGAGCCGCGATCGTCAAGCAAACGGCGCTGAAGCGCACGGGCGAGCCGCAGGACATCGCGCGGACCGTGCTGTTTCTCGTGCGCGATGCGCCCTACATCACCGGGCAGATCATCGCCGTCGACGGTGGCCGCAGCGTCGGTTGGTAGGCGGCCTAGCCCAGCGCGCGCACGGATCCCAGATTCTCGAGCCCCGCGAGCGCCGCAGGCCCGGCCGCTTGCTGCGCCGCGCGCGCAGTTTCCCCCGTCACAGGGTGTGCGAGCTCGGGCGCGAGCTCTGCGAGCGGGCCGAGCACGAATGGCAGTGTGAACAGCCCCGGCCGCGGCAGACGCTCTCCTGCGTCGACGCGAAGACCATAAAGAAGGAGATCGAGATCGAGCTCGCAGACGGCGGGATCGATGCGGCGCCGCCCGGCCGCCGCTTCGATGGTGCACAAGGCGTCGCGCAGCGCGGCGATGGACAACGACGTCGTCAACGCAGCGACCATGTTGAGGTAGTCGGCCCCGACTCCGCGGAAGGGCGCGCTGCGATACACGGACGAGCAGCGCACGGGGCCGAGCCGCTCGAGCGCCGCAACGGCCGCGCGCAGAGCGCGCTTGGGATCGGCATTGCTGCCGATCCCGACGAACGCGTCAGGCATAGTCGGCCGCGGTGCGCTCGATGACGACGCCGACCTCGCGTGCGGCCGGAATCGCGCCCGGCTTCGCGACCGAGACCTTGACCCACGGGGCACCGAACTCGCGAATCACGATGCCGCCGACTTCCGTCGCGAGCGCCTCCACCATCTGATGCTTCGACGCGCCGACGTATTCGACGAGCCGTTTCGCGAGCTGCTCGTAGTTGAGCGTGCCGGCAATCGCGTCGGACTTCGCCGCGATGCGCGCATCCGTGCCGATCTCGAGATCGATGCTCACGATCTGCTTGATGCGCCGTTCCCACTCCCAGAAGCCGATGATCGTCTCGATCTTGAGCTCGCGAAGGAAAATCTTGTCCACGTTCGTCCTTAGGTTCTCAAATCGGAGGCGCGAGCTCGCCGAGGGGCCAACGCGGCTTCGCCATGAACCGCGGCAGCTTCGTTGGCGCTGTGTCCCGCCGGCACCAACCCGCATACGCGATCATGGCGCCGTTGTCCGTGCACAGCGCCGGCTTCGGATAGTACACGCGTGCCCCGACCCGACGGCCGAGCTCGGCGAGGCTCGCGCGCAGCGCGCGATTGGCTCCGACGCCGCCCGCGACGACGAGGCGCGCGAGACCCGTCGCCTCGAGCGCCTGGCGGCACTTGCCGGTCAGCGTGTCGACGACGGCTTCCTCGAACGACGCCGCGAGGTCCGCGCGCGCGCGATCCGTGAGCGAGCCGTCCGCGGCGCGGCACGAGTCGATCGTGAGACGCACGGCGGTCTTCAAGCCGCTGAAGCTCATGTTGAGGCCTTGGCCGCGCAACGGCCGTGGCAGCTCGTAACGGTCTCTCCGCCCGAGCTCGGCGAGCGCCGCGAGCTGCGGGCCGCCGGGATACGGTAGGCCGAGCAAGCGCGCCACCTTGTCGAACGCCTCGCCCGCGGCGTCGTCGAGCGTCTCGCCGACGATGCGATAGCGCCCGACACCGGCGACCTCGATGAGCTGCGAGTGCCCGCCCGAGACCAAGAGCGCGAGGAACGGAAACTCGGGTGCCTCGTCCTCGAGCATGCAGGCGAGTAGATGCCCCTCGAGATGGTGCACCGGGATTGCCGGAATCTTGAGCCCGTAAGCCAACGACGCCGCGAGCGACCCGCCGACGATGAGTGCCCCGATGAGCCCCGGTCCGGCCGTGTACGCGATCGCGTCGAGGTCGTCGAGCTCGACCTCGGCCTCGCGGAGCACGTCCTGCACGAGCGGCAGGAGCTTCGCAATGTGGTCGCGCGAAGCGAGCTCGGGCACGACGCCGCCGTAGGCCGAATGGATCGCGACCTGGCTCGCGAGGCGCTCGGCACGGATGCCGCGCCCGGCCTCGTAAAGCGCGACGCCGGTCTCGTCGCAGCTCGTTTCTATGCCCAATACACGCATATTCAGGCTTTACAGCTTACGGGACGCACGGCTAATATGCCGCTCTTCGGTCGGCTCGAGCCGGCCGATTTTTTCTGCACCATTTCATTCGTGAGTCATTGATGCCGGGCGTCAGAATAAGAGAGAGCGAGCACTTCGACGCAGCCTTGCGCCGCTTCAAGCGCGCCTGCGAGAAGGCCGGTGTTCTCACCGAGCTTCGGCGCCGCGAGTTCTACGAGAAACCCACTCAAGAACGCAAGCGCAAGAAGGCGGCGGCAGTGAAGCGCCACATGAAGCGCAACTCACGGACCCCGACCACAAGGCGTCGCCGACTCTACTGAGCACGCTCCAGCTTCCCCGGTCATGTCGCTCAAGGACCGTCTCACGGAAGACATGCAAGCCGCGATGAAGAGCGGCGACAAGGCGCGTTTGAGCGTCCTGCGCATGGCCCTTGCGGGCGTCAAGCAACGCGAAGTCGACACGCGCCGGCCTCTCGACGACGCCGGCGTGCTGACCGTCATCGAGCGCATGATCAAACAGAGCCGCGAGTCAGCGAGCCAGTATCGCGACGGCAAGCGCCAAGACCTCGTGGACAAAGAGGAAGCCGAGATCAAGGTGCTGCAGACGTATCTGCCGCAACAGCTCAGCGAGTCCGAGCTCGACACGTTCCTCGCCGAGTGCATCGAGGCGGCCAACGCCACGAGCGTCAAGGATCTCGGCAAAGTCATGGGCGTTGTCAAGTCGCGCGCCGCCGGGCGCGTCGACATGGGCACCGTGAGCGCGCGCGTGCGCACGATGCTCACGCCCGAATAGTCGCAAGGCCGCGAGCGCCCGTTGAATGGCCGGGCGAATTCCCAAACCCTTCATCGATGAGCTCGTCGCCCGCGCCGACATCGTCGAGGTCGTGGGCGCGCGCGTAGCGCTCAAGCGCGCCGGCGCCAATTTCAAAGGGCTCTGCCCGTTCCACGGCGAGAAGACGCCGTCGTTCACCGTGAGCCCGTCGAAGGGCTTCTACCACTGCTTCGGCTGCGCCGCGCACGGCACGGCGATCGGTTTCCTCATGGCCTACGACAACCTCGAGTTCCCGGCGGCCGTCGAGGCGCTCGCCGAGATGATGGGGCTCGAAGTGCCGCGCGAGAGCTCTGGGCCGGCCGAGCCAAAAGAGGAAAACGAGGAGCTCTACGAGCTCATGCGCGAGGCCGATCAGATCTATCGGGCCGCGCTGCGCACGAGCGACTTGGGCATCGCCTACCTCAAGAAGCGCGGCATCGACGGCCGCACCGCGGGCCGCTTCGGCATCGGCTTCGCGCCCGACGCCTGGGACACGGTGCTGCGCGCACTCGGCACGTCCGAGGCGCGTATCGGCAAACTCCTGCAAGCAGGGCTCGTCGTCGCGAACGAGTCGGGCCGGCGCTACGACCGCTTTCGCAACCGCATCATGTTTCCGATCCGCAACTCGCCGCGGGGCCAGATCATCGGCTTCGGCGGCCGTGTGCTCGACTCCGGCGAGCCGAAGTACTTGAACTCGCCCGAGACACCGATCTTTCGCAAGGGCCACGAGCTCTACGGCCTCTACGAGGCCCGCCAGAATCCGGGACGGCCCAAGGAGATCGTCGTCGTCGAAGGCTACGTCGACGTCACGAGCCTCGTGCAGCACGGCATCGAGTACGCCGTCGCGACGCTCGGCACGGCGGCGACGACTGAAAACGTGCGGCGCTTAACGCGGCTCACCGACCGCATCCTGTTCTGCTTCGACGGCGACCGCGCGGGCCGCGCGGCCGCGTGGCGAGCGCTCGAGACGGCGCTGCCGTACGGCGGCGGCACGCTCGAGCTCAAGTTCCTGCTGCTGCCCGAGGGTGACGACCCCGACTCGTTCGTGCGAGCCCAAGGCCCGGAAGCGTTTCGCGCGCTCGCTGCGAAAGCAGCCCCACTCTCGGACTTCCTCGTCAAAGAGCTGACCGCGCGTGTCGACCTTGGAACCGTGGACGGACGATCGCGTTTTCAAGCCATTGCCAAGCCGCTGCTCAAGCGCCTGCCCGAGGGCACGTATCGAGCCGCGGTCATGGACGCGCTCGGCGGTGCGATGCATTTGCAGCCCGACGTCTTGAACGAGCTCATGTCGGACCGGCCCGCGGCCGCAGCGCCGCTGCTTCCCAAGGCGACGGGCAAGCGCAAGACGGCCATGCAGCGCGTGATCTCGCTCGCGCTCCACTATCCGGCCGCGACGGCCGAGATCGCTCATCCCGAGCGCCTCGAGGCGTTGAATCAGCCGGGCGCGGAGCTCCTGCGGCGCGTGCTCGCGCTCGCGGCACGCTCGCCGCCACCGACGACGGCGCAGCTCATCGAAAGCCTGCGCGACGACCCCGACCACAAGCACCTCGAGAAGCTCGTGGCCGACGTCCCGCTCGACGGCCCGGAAGCCGCCTCGGGAATCCTTAACGACGCCCTCGATCGGATGCTCAGGGAAGCCGACAAAACCCGTACGATACAAGCACTTACAGGTCAACAGCCGGCGCCCAGGGACCGTTAACGTCAAATCGCGGCTTCGGAACCCGTCGCTAGCCCAGCGACTCCTACACGAGTATATTGTCGCGTTCGATTTCGGCCCCCCTCCGCCCAGAGGACACGATGCCCACGGACACTCCCACGCCGGTTACGCCCCCGCAGGAAGACGAGCGTCAATCGCAGCTCAAGCTGCTCATCGCGAAAGGTAAGGAGCAGGGTTACCTCACCTACAGCGAGGTGAACGACCACCTGCCGAGCGAGATCGTCGATCCGGAGCAGATCGAAGATATCGTCAACATGATCAACGACATGGGCATCACGGTGTACGAGAAGGCACCGGACGCCGAGTCGCTGATCCTGTCCGATTCCGCGGTCTCGAACGACGAGGACGCGGCCGAGGAAGCTGCGGCCGCGCTCGCCACCGTCGACGCCGAGTTCGGCCGCACGACCGACCCGGTCCGCATGTACATGCGCGAGATGGGCACGGTCGAGTTGCTCACGCGTGAGGGCGAGATCCGCATCGCGAAGCGCATCGAGGAAGGCCTCGATCAGGTGCGCTCGGCGCTCGCGGCGTTTCCGCCGACGGGCTCGCTGATCCTCGACACCTACGAGCAGATCCAGCGCGGCGAGGCGCGCCTGCAAGACCTCATCACGGGCTTCATCGATCCCAACGAGCAGATCGCCGATCCCTCGGCGCGCGCCGCGGCCGCCGCAGCCGAAGCGCAGGGCAATGATGAGAGCGACGACCCCGATGCCGAGGAGGAGGCGCCCGACACGGGGCCCGATCCCGAGGAAGTGGCCGCGCGCATCAAGAAGGTCAAGCGCTTGCACAAGCGCTACGTCGAGACGCTCGCCGCCAACGGCATCAAGCATGCCGCGACGAGAAAAGCGTTGAAGTCGCTGACCAACGAGTTCATGGAGCTCAAGCTCGCACCGCGGGTGTTCGACGCGCTCGTCGGGCAACTGCGCGGCACGATCGACGGCATCCGCAGCCAGGAGCGCGCCGTCATGGCGCTCTGCGTGCGTGACGCCGGCATGCCGCGCAAGGATTTCATCGCGAGCTTCCCGAAGAACGAGACGAACCTGCACTGGGTCGACAAGCACATTCGCCAGAAGCGCAAATACTCGTCGGCGCTGAACAAGGCGAAAGAGGACATCCAGAAGGCGCAGAAGCGCCTCCAGAAGATCGAGGAGCTCACGGTGCTCTCGATCAGCGACCTCAAGGATATCAACCGCGAAATCTCGCTCGGCGAGGCGCAGGCGCGCCGCGCCAAGAAGGAGATGGTCGAGGCGAACCTGCGGCTCGTGATCTCGATCGCGAAGAAGTACACGAACCGCGGCTTGCAGTTCCTGGACCTCATCCAGGAAGGCAACATCGGCCTCATGAAGGCCGTCGACAAGTTCGAGTATCGCCGCGGCTACAAATTCTCGACGTACGCCACGTGGTGGATCCGCCAGGCGATCACGCGCTCGATCGCGGATCAGGCGCGCACGATCCGCATCCCGGTGCACATGATCGAGACGATCAACAAGTTGAACCGCATCTCGCGGCAGATGCTCCAGGAGATGGGCCGCGAGCCCACGCCCGACGAGCTCGCGCAGCGCATGGAGATGCCCGAGGACAAGGTGCGCAAGGTGCTCAAGATCGCCAAGGAGCCCATCTCGATGGAGACTCCGATCGGCGACGACGAGGATTCGCATCTCGGCGATTTCATCGAGGACACGGCCGTGTCCTCGCCGATCGACTCGGCCACGGACGAGGGCCTCAAGGAAACCACGCACGCCGTGCTCGCGGGGCTCACGCCGCGCGAGGCCAAGGTGCTGCGCATGCGTTTCGGCATCGACATGAACACCGACCACACGCTCGAAGAGGTCGGCAAGCAGTTCGACGTCACGCGCGAGCGCATCCGTCAGATCGAGGCGAAGGCGCTGCGCAAGCTGCGCCATCAGTCGCGCTCCGATCAGCTCCGCAGCTTCTTGATCGACGACTGAAGCCTCAAGAGGTGCCGGTGTTACGGTTTCGGTTGAACCGAAGCCGCGACACCGGCACCCTCCCCCCTCG
>DATFFV010000132.1:0-4404 GCA_035249885.1 Gammaproteobacteria bacterium
TCGACGGCGAACTCGGGCTCGGTGCCGGAGAAGCTCTCGGGAGAATATTCGAACGTCCAGTCGACGCCCAAGTAACGCGCCGCGCCCTGCTCGAGCAGCCGCGCACCGTTGGCGGCGATCGCGATGATCTCCTCCTTGGCCGCCTTGAACACTTGCTCGCGCTGCACGGGCGAGGTCGAGTTGTACACGTGCACGACTGCGCGTTTGACACCGCGTAGTGCTTCGAACGTCCGTTCGATGAGCTCGCGGCGCGCCTGCGTCAACACCTGCACGGTGACGTCGTCGGGAACCAACTGTTTCTCGACGAGGCGACGCGCAAAGTCGTACTCGGTCTGCGAGGCCGACGGAAAACCGATCTCGATCTCTTTGAAGCCGAGCTCGACGAGCAGCGCGAACATCTCGAGCTTCTTCGCGACCGACATGGGCTGCACGAGCGCCTGATTGCCATCGCGGAGATCGACGGAGCACCAGTCGGGCGCGCGCTCGATTGCGCGATTCGGCCAGCGCCGATCGGCGAGGGAAAGCGGCCGATAGGGCCGATACTTGCGGTAGTCGAAGTCGCTCATCGTGTCGTCCTTGGCGCGCGGGGCTCGCTGCGAGATTGCCGCAAACCTAGCTCATTCTAGGCGTCAGTCGCCGGCAGAAATCGGCTATTTCTACTGATATCACGAACCTTGTCGCAAAATCTAGGCTGTAGCATAGTCTTTTCTGGCTTATTCTTGCGTCATGGCTGAAAAACTCGACTCTTTCGACCTCAAGATTCTCGCCGAGCTGCAGACGAACGGCGGCGCAAGCAACCAGGAGCTCGCCGACCGTGTCGGACTGTCGGCGTCGCCGTGCTCGCGGCGCATCCATCAGCTCGAACGCTCGGGCGTCATTCGCGAGCGCGTCGTGCTTCTTGCGCCGCGCGCGCTCGGTCTCGATCTCACGGCTTTGATCCACATCCGCATGGATCGGCACACGCCGGAACGTTTCGCACAGTTCGAGAGTGTCGTGCGCGGCTATCCCGAGGTCCAGGAGTGCTACCTCATCACGGGGCAGGAAGCCGATTACCAGCTCAAGATCACCGTGCCCAACATGGACGAGTATCAGCGCTTTCTGCTTACGAAGATCACGCGCATCGAAGGCGTCATCGGCGTGCACTCGTCGTTCGTGCTGCGCAAGGCCATCGACACGACGGCGTTGCCGCTGCACTACGCGCGCGCACCGGCCGCGTGATCAGCGCGAATGCCAGTCGCGCGCGAGCAGCGCCCAGCGCTCGTGATCGCGCCACCGAGTGCCGATCTTGAGATAGCCGCGCGCCGTCCCGTCGCGCGTGAAACCGAGCTGCGCCGCGAACTCGAGCGAGCGGAGGTTGCCGGGCTGAATGTTGGCGTCGAGCCGCGCTAACCCCAAGTCGCGGAACGCGCAGTCGATGACGAGCGCCACGCCTTCGCGCATGAGCCCCGTGCCCGCGGCCGGCGCGAAGGCGTAATAGCCGAGCCGGCCTGAGGGCAAAGGGCCGCGCTCGATGTCGTTGACATCGACGACCCCCGCGAGATCGCGCGACTCCAAGTCGACAACGAAAAACGACACCTGATTGCCGCGTCGCGCGCGCCGCAAGTAGTCGTGGTATTCGGCCGGTGTCGCCGGGGCGGCCACGAGGCCGCGATGCAGCGCCCGGCTGCGTAACGCCGCGGCGACGAAGCCGCGCTCGCGGCGTGCGCTCGGGCGTTCTAGGAAGACGCGTGCCGACACGCGCTCTCGCTATGGCAGCTCGTCGACTCTTTCCTGCTTCGTCACGTGGAAGTCCGAGGGCGAGACCTCGAGCGCGAGCGCCATCGAGCTCGCGACGTAAATCGACGAGTAGGTGCCGACGACGATGCCGATGATGAGGGCCACCGCGAAACCCCAGAGCGCTTCGCCGCCGAGGAACATCAGCGCGAACAACACGAGCAAGCTCGTGACGCCCGTGACCAACGTGCGCGCGAGCGTCTGGTTCACGGATGCGTTGACGATCGCTTCGGCAGAGCCGCGCCGCATGAGGCGAAAATTGTCGCGGACCCGGTCGTAGACGACGATCGTGTCGTTGAGCGAGTAGCCGAGCACGGCCAGGATCGAGCCGAGCACAGTGAGGTCGAACTGCCATCCGGCGACGGCGAAGATACCCGTCGTCACGAGCAGGTCGTGCAACGTGGCGACGATGGCGCCGACCGCGAGCTTCCACCGGAAGCGCAGCATCACGTAAACGAACACGAGCATCAGCGCGAACAGCAGCGCGAGACCCGCGTTCTCGAACAGGTCGTCGCCAACCTGCGAGCCGACGGATGCGCTGCCCCTGAATCTGACGCCGGCATCGTGCTCGCGCAGCACTGCGAGCACTCTTTCCTGAACGGCCGTCACGGTCCCCGTGTCGTCCGGCGGCAGGCGAATCTGCACCCTCGAGCTCGACCCGAGGTTCTGCACCTGCGGCGACCCCAAGTCGGCTGCGGCGAGGCGCGCGCGAATCGCGTCGAGCTCGGCGGGACCGTCGTACTCCACCTCGACGATGACGCCGCCCGTGAAATCGACGCCGTAGTTGAGACCGGGATAGACGATGACGACGATGGCCAACAGCGTCGCCAGCCCGGAGCCGATCATCGCGACGCGGCGCCATTTGACGAAATTGAAATTAGGAACGCGTGTGAGCCACTGCATGGTTATGCCGCCGCGAGAGCCGAGCCGGCTCCGCGTGGATTGGACCGAAACGGAAGTTTACTTCTTTTCCTGCTCTTCGCGTGTCAGTTGCTTGGGCGGCTCCGCGGCTTCGTCGACCGCCTCGGTCGTCGCGCTCATGGCTTTGCGAAAGCTCTTCACGGCGCTGCCGAGATCGCCGCCGATGTCCTTGATGCGCTTCGTGCCGAAAATCAGCGCCACGATCACGAGGATGATCACTAGCTGCAGAGGACTCATCGCAAGACCCATAAGCTCATCTCCATTCCGATAGCCGCCCGTAAGGGCGCGTTGAGAACGGCCATTATCGCCCGCCGCGCCCGGGAAAAGCCAACTTGAGCCCCCGCGGGCGGCGGGCGGCGGGCCGCGGACCCGGGCCCGGGCCGTACCATGCAACAGTTCGACCCATCACACCGTGCGGCAGTTCGCGCCCTTGCCCAAAGCGGGCGCGGCGCCGCACGAAAATGGGGATACCCCTCGGTTGCGGCTCGCGCTTTGGCCGCTAACATACGCGCCTTGCCCGCTCTGCGAGCTCGAACCGACCCATGGACCTGTTGCACATCGTCGTCCTCGCCGTCGTCCAAGGGATCACGGAGTTCCTGCCGATTTCGAGCTCCGGTCACCTCATCCTCGTCCCTTACTTCACGAGCTGGGCCGACCAGGGTCTCGACTTCGACATCGCAGTCCACATCGGCACGCTGACGGCGATCGTCGCCTACTTCCGTCGCACGCTGTTCGCGATGGCGCGCGATTTCATGCGGTCCGTGCTTGCGCGTCGCGAGGTCGGCGAGAGCCGGCTCGCCTGGGCCGTGCTGTTCGGTACGATCCCCGCGGGCCTCGTGGGCCTCGCCTTCCGCGACGACATCGAGACCACGCTGCGCTCGCCGTGGGTCGTGGCCTGCACGACGATCGGCTACGCCGTGCTGCTGTTCATCGCGGATCGCCGGCCGGGCCGCCGCGACGAGCGCTCGGTCGGCTGGCTCGACGTCGTCGTCATCGGCTGCGCGCAGGCGCTGTCGCTCGTGCCCGGCACTTCGCGCTCGGGCGTCACGATGACGGCGGGTCTATTCCGCGGCCTGTCGCGCGAGGCGGCCGCACGCTTCTCGTTCCTGCTCGCCGTACCCGTCATGACGGCCGCGGGACTCTCGCGGCTCTCAGACTATGCCGAGCACACGGCGCCCCTCGACGTACGCGCGCTGGTGCTCGGAGTCGTGCTTTCCGCGATCACGGGGTTTGCCTGCATTCACTATTTGTTGAAATGGCTGACCCGTTTCGGGATGCTGCCGTTCGTTCTCTATCGTCTGGCGCTCGGCGCCGTGCTGTTGGTAGTGCTGACCCGATGACTCGACCCGCTACGATGACTGCCGCGCTCGCTGCGAATTTTCTCGGCGAATCGCCCACATGGTACAAGCGCGCGATCGTCGCGTTTCTGCTCGTCAATCCGCTGCTGTTCGCGCTCAACCCCTACGTCGCGGGCTGGGCGCTCGTGCTCGAGTTCATCTTCACGCTCGCGATGGCGCTCCGTTGCTACCCGCTCCAGCCGGGCGGTTTGCTGGCGCTCGAGGCCGTCGCGATCGGCATGACGTCGCCAGACGCCGTTTACGAAGAGACGGTCACGAACATCGAGATCGTGCTGCTGCTCGTCTTCATGGTGGCGGGGATCTATTTTCTGAAGCAGCTGCTCCTGTTCCTGTTCACGAAGGTGCTGCTCGG